>CAZMAM010000029.1:0-19599 GCA_964564305.1 uncultured Eubacteriales bacterium | reverse complement strand
TGAAGGTTGCCCTTTTGGCTTTTTCAATTTACACCATTATACATCCTTAATCTTCGTCCGCCAAAAGATTGTGCTTTTTGGCGGGCGAATTCTTTCTTACGATACAGATTTATGCATAAGTTCACAAATATCAAATGTTCCATTGAGAGCATAGGTTAAGAAAACAAACTATATATTTATAAAATATTAGCCTAAACAAGATTATATTCATACTTGACGCATGGTTCAATTAATGATATACTGATAAAAAAGAGGCGGATAACGATGAGTTACACGAAATTTGGTGAATTTTTAAGAATACAACGCATAAAACACCATGAAGTGATGGGTGATGTCGCTCAGTTACTGGGTGTTTCCGTGCCTTTTCTTTCGGCAGTAGAAAATGGGAAAAAAAATATTCCCTCCGAATGGCTTGACATACTCTCGAAACATTATCATTTAGATGAATTGGAAAATATCGAAATGAGACAGGCAGCAGAACATTCCAAAAATTATGTGAAAATTACTTTATCCGGTGCAAAACCGTTTCAACGTGAAGCCGCGTTACAGTTTGCACGATCCTTTGATGAAATGGATGACAATACGGCAAAAAAAATTACTGAACTGCTGAAAAGCAATGAGGCCTGATTGCATCAAAGCTCACAATAAGACAATAAGTGAAAAATATTTCTTTGTGTGCGTTGTTCAAATGCAAAAGTGAATCCGGGCACGAAATTTTCGGGGAGATAAGCAGATGGAAAAAATTACACAAGGTTATTATATCGGAGAACGCCCGTTATTCGGGGCACACGATTTTGTTATTGAAGATACGATTTTCACCGACGGCGAATCACCTTTGAAGGAAAGTTCCGATATTCGGCTGTACGCTTCTATGTTCAAGTGGAAATATCCGTTGTGGTACGCAAAAAATATTTATGCGAAAGACTGTACCTGGTTTGAAATGGCGCGGGCAGGCGTCTGGTACACAGACCATATGACTGTGGAGGACTGTAGGATTGAAGCGCCAAAAAATTTTCGTCGTTGCAACCATCTGATTTTGCGTAATACCACTTTTTCGAATGCCGCAGAAACGCTGTGGAATTGTCATGAAATTACCCTTGAGCACATCATGGCCAAAGGCGATTATTTCGGAATGAACAGTACCGATATCAAAGCGGACGGTTTAACGCTGTATGGAAATTATGCGTTTGACGGTGCCAAAAATGCGGAAATCCGAAATGCCAGACTGCTCTCAAAAGATGCTTTTTGGAACGGCGAAAATATTACGGTGTATGATTCCTTTATTTTCGGAGAATATCTCGGCTGGAATTCAAAAAATTTGACATTAATCAATTGCACGGTAGAGAGTCTCCAGGGTATGTGTTATATAGACAACCTGAAGATGAAAAACTGCAAATTACTGAATACGACTCTTGCCTTTGAATATTCTACCGTGGAAGCGGATATTACGGGAAAAATTGACAGCGTTCTCAATCCGTCCGGCGGTCGTATCACAGCCGACAGCATTGATGATTTGACCATAGAAAGAGATAAGGTCGATCCGTCCAAAACAATTATTATCTGCAGAAATCAGCCCTCAGGAGAGAAAAGCGAATGAAGTACGATTTTGATACAGTCATCGACCGACGCCAAACCAACTCACTCAAATGGAACGTGGAAAGCGGCGAACTGCCCATGTGGGTGGCAGATATGGATTTTCGTGCTGCTCCGGAAATTTGTGAGGATTTGCAGCAAAGCCTCTCGCATGAAATATTCGGTTATTCAGTAGTGCCGGAGGAATGGTATAAAGCCATTTGCGGATGGTGGAAATCACGCCACGGTTTTCCGATAGAAAAAGATTGGCTGCTCTTTTGCACCGGTGTGGTTCCCGCAATTTCTTCTGTGGTGCGTAAATTGACCACAGTGGGCGAAAATGTTCTGATTCAGACACCGGTTTACAATATTTTTTTTAATTCCATTGTCAACAACGGCAGACATGTATTGGAAAGCCCGCTCGTTTACGATGGCAACGGCTACTGTGTTGATTTCAACGATTTAGAGCACAAACTTTCCGATCCGCAGACCACGATGATGATTCTCTGTAATCCGCACAATCCCATCGGAAAAATTTGGAATCGCGAAACACTGGCTCGCATCGGGCATATGGCCGCGAAATACCATGTGACCGTGGTATCGGATGAAATTCATTGTGATCTGACCGATCCGGGCAAAGCATATATTCCCTTTGCATCGGTAAACGGAGAATGCCGCGATAACTGTGTCACTTGTATCTCGCCTACCAAAGCGTTTAATCTTGCCGGTTTGCAAACCGCCGCCGTATGTGTCCCCAATCCGGTGCTGCGTCACAAAGTATGGCGCGGACTGAATACCGACGAAATCGCAGAGCCGAATATATTAGCAGTTCCCGCCGCGATTGCCGCCTACACGAATGGCGCGGATTGGCTCGACGCACTGCGGCAATATCTCTATGAAAATAAGCAAACTGTTGCGCATTTTATCAAGGCGCATATTCCGAAAATTACGCTTGTCCCTTCTGAGGCGACTTATCTTTTATGGCTGGATTGCAACCGCGTATGCAGCGATACCTCACGGCTGCAGCGTTTTCTCCGGCAGAAAACCGGGCTTTTTCTTTCAAACGGAACACAGTTCGGCCATAACGGAAAGGCATTTCTCCGCATGAATATCGCGTGCCCGCGTACCACGTTGGAAGACGGATTGATGAGGCTTGGCAAAGGGATAATGGAATTTGAAACGCATCAAGCCGGTTAAACGGTTTCCGGGTCCCCTTTCTGAAAACTGTACCCGGTAATCGGAAACATCGACATTTGAGCGCTTTCAGGCAATACCGCCGCGCATTCGGTTGCTTTTCAGGTTCTTTCGTGATATACTGTTCAGGCAGTTTGCAGGAAAGGAAACAAATCATTTCTATGGATACCGAAATTTTTGAAAGATACGAATCGGAAGTGCGTTCTTATTGTCGCAAATTCCCGGCTGTGTTTGTCAAGGCAAACGGGGCCTATATCACGGACGAGGACGGCCGTTCTTACCTTGATTTTTTTTGCGGCGCCGGTGCCTTGAATTACGGGCATAATCATCCGTATATTAAAAATAAGGTCATTGAATATCTGATGAACGACGGAATACTCCATGCACTGGATATGTTTACCGCAGCCAAGCGAGATTTTCTTACAGCTTTTCAAACCAAAATTCTTGCTCCTCGCTCGTTGGATTATAAAGTGATGTTTGTCGGCCCTACAGGAACCAACGCGATGGAAGCGGCTTTGAAACTGGCCCGAAAGGTCAAGCAGCGTTCCACTGTGCTGGCGTTAATGGGATGCTTCCACGGGATGACGCTGGGAACCCTTTCGCTCACCACCGAAAGGGCTGCCCGTACGGCTGCAGGCGTATCATTGGGAGATGTTATCCATATACCGGCACCGTATATGGTCCCCTCATTAAATGTAATCGATTATGTCGATAATCTGTTATCCGATGACCATTCCGGGATCGATCATCCCGCTGCCTTTGTGATTGAAACGGTTCAGGCTGAGGGCGGAATCTATGTTTTCGATACGGATTTTATCCAAGGTATCCGCGCACTTTGTGACAAATACGATATGCTGATGATTGTCGATGATGTGCAGGTCGGTTGCGGACGGACAGGAAACTTCTTTTCTTTTGAACGGGCTTCGGTGACGCCGGATATTGTGGCTCTGTCCAAATCGTTAGGCGGACTCGGGTTCCCCTTGGCGGTCACATTGTTTAAACCTGAGTTAGATATCTGGCAGCCGGGCGAACACAACGGAACTTTCCGGGGCAATCAGGCCGCTTTTATTTCGGCCAAAGCGGCGCTGGATGTGATGGCAAATGAATCCCTGTTGGAACTTGTTCAGCAAAACGAACAGATTTTACGTGATGGATTGGCAGATATTGCCTCATTGGATTCCCGATTGGGTTATCGGGGTATAGGATATATATGGGGATTGGATTGCCATCAAATTCCTGTAAAGGGATTTGCTAAAAAAGTGAGCGAATCCTGTTTCGAAAACGGAATGATTGTGGAGCTCGCGGGAAGGGAAGACAGCGTGGTGAAAATCATGCCTCCGTTGATTGCAGACAAAAATGTGCTTGGGGGAGGGTTAACGATCCTTAAAGCATCGGTGCAAAAGTGTTTGAATCAAATATCTGGTTAATCACTCTTTACAGCCGTTTGACGTGCTTTTTGACCTTTAAGGCAACACTGCACAAGGACCGGCTACCGCCTTTGTCGCCCATCTGCGGGCATCTTTTCCGGCATATATTACAAAAATCCTCGCGAACACACAAAGTATTTCCTGCGTTTTTTGTTTCATCTGACGAAAAATTCGCTCCTGCATCTGCACGACAATCTTTATGCGTATTGCCCTAAATGTGTCTGTCCGGATTTGGTCGGAATTATCGTAAATGCTTGGAGGAAGTCGAAATGTTAAGGCTGATTTTAGGCCGGTCCGGCTTTGGAAAAAGCACTTATATTATTCATGAATTGCAAAAACAGATACAGCCGTCTATTTTACTGGTACCGGAACAAATGTCCTTTCAAACCGAGCGTGCTCTGTTGGAAAAATTGGGGGCGAATCGGGCCGCCGAATGTCAGGTATACAGCTTTACCCGAATGGCGGAAAAAATCTTAAATACTTCCGCTGCCGTGCTCTCGGACGGTGCCAAAACGATGCTGATGGAACGGGCTTTCACTCAAGTACAGGATTCTCTTTCGGTTTTATCCGGGCGGGGAAAACCCGATATGATTCGTTCTTTATTACATTTTTGCGATTTTTGCAAACAATCGGCGGTATTACCTCAACAGTTAAAAAAAACCATCTCGGATTTTCCGGACAATGCTTTGCACCATAAGATGAAAGACATTACGCTTCTTTTGGAAACATTTAATGCCTTAGTGTCGCGCACCGGAAAAGACGAACAGGATTTGATTGCCGCATGTGCCGACCGTTTGCAAGAAAATCTTTTTTTTAGCGGCAAAATCATTTATGTAGACGGATTTTCCGGATTTACCGCATCGGAAAGACGTGTTTTGGAAGCGGCCATGGTTCAGGCCGCATCGGTGACGGTTACCTTGTGTACGGACCGGTTGCAGGATACTTCCGGTGGAATAGACCGGTTTTCCGTATCGATGAATACCGCCCGGGATTTAATGGAATCCGCAAACCGGCATAGGTGTCAAATAGCGAATCCTGTATGGTTAACGACCCCTTACCGATTTCAAAACGAACAACTCCGGGTGCTTGAGGCAACGGCTTTTACTTCCGAAATTTTAGAAATGGCAGAGCAGGAAGATCATATTCGCGTTACGGTTTGTTCCGATATTTATGAAGAATGCACGGCGGTGGTCAGGGATATCAGGCGGCTGATGCGCTTAAACAACTTGCGTGCCAAGCACATTGCCATAACCGCACGGGATTTGCATACTTATATTGGTGTACTGGATGCCGCTTTGGAGCGGGCGGGCATTCCTTATTTTTTAGACAGACGAACACCTGTACTTCCGGAGCCGTTATTTATTGCCGTATTTACGGCATTACGCATTGCCTGCGGAGAATGGCGCACGGAGTGGCTAATCCGTTTAATCAAAACGGGTTTGCTCGGTTTTTCAACGGCTTCCACCGCCAGATTGGAAAATTATATTTTTACATGGCATATCACAGGAATGCAATTTCAATGGGAATGGCAATCACATCCCAGAGGATTTGCCGGAGCATTTGAAGAAAAAGACAGACGGGAATTAAATCATCTCAATCGGTTACGCCGCCGATTAGTCGATCCCCTGATGCAATTGGGTCTCGCCTTGCAAGGCGCACGGACAGGCGAACAAATGGCCGAGGCAATATTGGATTATTTACACTGCGCTCATATTGATCGGATGATCGAAAGACAAATTATTTCGTTAGAAACAGCAGGGGAATTTTCTCTGGCTTCTCATACCAAACAGGTGTGGGAGGCATTGATGGGACTGATGGATGATCTGACAATTTGTTTTCGGGACTCTGCGATAAACAGCAAGCAGGGAACGGAATGGCTTCGCGCTGCTGCCGGTGTGACCGATGTCGGATCCATTCCCCAGCAGATCGATGCAATTCAAATCGGCCAGGCCGATCGAATCCGCTACAATGAACCGAAAGCGGTATTTATTTTGGGTGCCAACGAAGGGATTTTTCCTGCTCTGCCTTCGGAAGATCCTATATTGAGTGATCGTGACAGGAAAATATTAAAAAAAGCGGGATTACCGTTTGAAGATATGCGAATGCAGCAAACTGCTTCCGAACAATTTTTGGGATATGTTTCTTTAACGGCCGCTTCCGAAAAAATGTTTATCACTACGCTGCAAACATTGCCGGACGGCAGTAGGGGAGAGCCTTCTGCCATCTGTCGAACCGTGTTTTCACATTTTCCGTCGTTATCGCCATGCCGGGCACGAGTGAATGTGAACGATATCGAAACGCTGGAGGACGCTTTTGAAAGAATGGCCGGCGGATTTTATTCCAATACTCCGTTATCTCATACGCTTTACGGTATTTTGAAACAAGATAAACAATTAGCGCCTCGTATCCATACAATGACAAGGATGATTCAGAGTGAACCGATTGCTTTTGCCGATGCCGGCATATCACGCCGCTTATTCGGGAACCATATGACCTTATCGGCAACAAAAATCGATCGATTTTATCGCTGCAAGTTTGCTTATTTTTGCCAATATGGCATGCATGCTTCTCCCCGACGGGCAGCGGATCTCGGTGTGCTGGAATATGGCACTCTTGTTCATTATGTCATGGAAAATACCCTTCCCGTTTATGTTCGGGACGGTGTGCAAACCATTCAAAGAGAGCGGTGTTTGGCGGATGCAAAAGCCGTTATTAATCGATATATTGACGAAGAAATGGGTGGATTTTCCGATAAATCCGGCCGATTTTTATATCTTCTGGGCCGGCTGTATACGGTTTGCGGAAAATTACTTTGGCATTCGGTTCAGGAACTGTGCCAAAGCGCTTTTACGCCGGTGGATTATGAACTGCCCATCGGATCGGAGAAGGAGGGGATAGAGCCCATCCGGTTTGCACTGCCGGACGGAGGAACCGTACGCATGATCGGACGCATTGATCGAGTAGATGTGTATTCTGACGGAGGAAAATCATACGTGCGGGTTATCGATTACAAAACCGGGCAGAAAAAACTTTTGCTCTCTGATGTTGTTGAGGGATTGAATATACAATTGCTGGTATATATGCTAACCGTTTGGAAAAATGGCACCGTAAAATACGGAGACGTCATCCCGGCAGGAGTGCTATATATGCCCACGCAATCACAATTGAGGAAGGCAGATACAACAAAGGGAACAGATTTAGACCATAAACAAAAGAAAAGCGAATTTCCCATGCGGATGAACGGATTGCTCATCGATAATGAAAAAGTGCTTCGGGCGATGGAACCCGGATTAAGCGGTATTTTTATCCCTGCGAAAAAGAATAAAGACGGAACATGGGATGCAGGGTCTTGTGTGGTGTCACTTGCCGAATTCGGCGCATTGGGACGTCAGACGCTGTCTTTACTTACCGATATGGCCGATGTTCTGCATAACGGAGATATTGACGCTTTGCCCCTGATGACCTCGTCCATAGATTCTTGCAAGCAATGCGACTTTCATGCAATATGCGGACACGAAGATCAGGATCGTGTGCGTACGGCCAGATTTCACTCCGATGCAGACGTTCTAAGATCGTTACAACCAAACAGAGAGGGGAATGCTTCATGCCGGAATGGGTGATATGGGCCGGTATTATATTATTTGCTATTTTGACAACTGCTTTTGTTTGGATGGCCTTTCAAATATCTTCTTTGAAAAAAGAATGCCGTCAAATAAATTCCCAGCACACACAAGACAGCGCCGGTTTAACAACGCTTGAAAAAATTATTCAGACGCAGGGGACGGCACAATCCGAACATCTTTCCGTTATGGATCATCAGATACAACAAAAACAGGAATCTCTGACTCGGGCAGTGGTTTCTTCATTGGAACAATTGGAAACACGGTTTAAGACTTTTGAGCTGACCAATGAACAAAAACTGAATCAATTGCGTCAAACCATGGAACAGAAACTGGAATATATTCAAAAAGACAACAATCAAAAATTGGATGCGATGCGCCAGACAGTGGATGAAAATCTGCAAAAAACATTGGAAGACAAAATGACCCGTTCTTTCCATTTGGTCAACGAACGATTAGAACAAGTCTATAAAGGGCTCGGCGAAATGCAAACCTTGGCCGCCGGTGTGGGTGATTTGAAGAAAGTTTTATCCAATGTTAAAACAAGAGGCATATTAGGGGAAATTCAACTGGGTGCAATATTAGAAGAAATATTGACTCCTGATCAATATGCCAAAAATATCGCGACCGTACCCGGTAGTAAAAATGTGGTAGAGTATGCCGTGAAACTTCCCGGAGATAACGGAGAATGCGTATATTTGCCGATTGATTCCAAATTTCCCGGTGACGCGTATGCTGCCCTTCAGGATGCTTACGAAGACGGATCACGTGAAAAAATAGATGCGGCTGCCAATGTGTTGATTTCCCGGCTGAAAACGTCTGCCAAGGATATTCGCGATAAATATATTGAACCGCCTCATACCACCGATTTCGGAATTATGTTTTTACCTTTTGAAGGGCTTTATGCGGAGGCTGTTAACCGTGGTATGGTGGAAATACTTCAACGGGATTATCGTGTGAACATTGCCGGACCCAGCACCACGGCGGCGCTTTTGAATAGTTTACAGATGGGATTTCGCACGCTGGCGATTCAAAAACGTAGTGGGGAAGTGTGGAAGGTACTCGGTGAAGTATGCACGGAATTTGACAAATTCGGCACAGTTTTGGATAATACCCGAAAAAGACTGACTCAAGCCAACGATGAGCTGGAACAACTGGTCGGTGTGCGTACTCGCGCCATTCAAAGAAAACTACGCGATGTTGAAAAAATGAACGAAGCGGATTTTTCGCACTTGCCCGAAAAAACAGATAAAAAAGAAGAAATTTAATCAATATATTAACAAATATATATCGTATAAGAGCCATATTCTGTGCATGATAAGATAGCCGAGACGATTGCATATTATTTCAAACCGGTAAAATCGGACTGTTCCCGGTAGGCAATCAACCATAAGACGATTGAATGATCATTGAGAGACGCAACCTGAATGCAACATAAAGAAGGGAAGATGAAATGAAACAAAAGCTCGACCGTGCCTGGCAAACCGTACTGCGGATATTGGATCTAATACCATGGGATATCATTGCCGCCTATTCGGCACGGGCGACTCTCTTCATTGTCATTTCTTTTTTTCCATTCATGATAATGCTGCTTTCCTTAATACGGTATTTACCGATCACCAACGATTCGGTAATTGGGATAATGCTCAATATTATTCCGGACAATATCCAACCGCTGGTAATCAATATGGTCAACGAAATTAATGAACATACGGGATCTGCGGTTTTGCCCATCGCTGCTGTCACGACGCTGTGGTCGGCTTCCACAGGTATGCTGTCAATGGTTAAGGGACTAAATGCCGTGTATCATCGAAAGGAAACCCGAAATTTTCTGATTGTTCGCGGCATATGCACATTATACACACTGATTTTTATGATTGTTCTGTTAGCGGTATTAACGGTACTGGTTTTCGGCAACAGATTGTATCAATGGATACAGGAACTGTTTCCGTTTTTGCAGGGAATTCTTTCAAAAATAATCGGTACGAGGCAAATATTATCCATCATCGTGTTAACGTTATTTTTCATGCTTCTGTATAAAACAGTTCCGAATCGCAAAGGAAAATGGTACACCGAAATTCCGGGTGCCGCATTATCCGCTGTTGTCTGGATGATATACTCGTTCTTGTTTTCGCTGTATATGGATCACTTCAGCTCAGCATCACGTGTATACGGCAGTCTGACTATGGTGGTCTTGCTGCTGATCTGGTTGTATGCCTGTATGTACATTGTGTTTATCGGTGCACAGGTCAATGTATGGTTGCAGCAGCGCAGGCGCGGCAAAATCAAATCCGCAGAAAATACAGCGGAAAATACAGAAAAAATGCCGGCAGAAAATGCTTCGATCGCGGCCGATGAACAAGAATCGTAAATATCCGAAAAAGTTCTCTATGGTTCAATATATTAACGCGTTTCTTGTTTTTCCCTCCTCTCAACTAAACAAAATATTCATTTTGTTTAGTTAGATATGTCGATTGAAGTGATGCATTTGTTAATACAGACTAAATAATAATGCATCCCCCTTCCATTCCAATTTCGTTCTCGTTCTCGTTTATCTTCTTGTATTACGTGTCTGTTCTCAATGCCGGAATTATTCCGGGTCATTTCGTTTTCCTTTTTATGGTTGACATTTTATGAGTAAAAGGTGATCCGTATGAATCGTACTTATTTGCAGCAATGTCCTATGATTTTGCGCGAATTTTTAGGTTATATGGAAACGATCAAAGGTCGTTCTTCTCATACTGTGGATGAATATTTTATTGACCTTCGTACTTTTTTTCGGTACCGCAAGCGCGCAACCGGCGCTGTTGCGGACGATGTGCCCTATGAAGAAATTCCAATTAACGATATTACGTTGAACGATATTGCGACCGTTACGCTGACGGATGTATATGAATATATGAACTATTTACGCGAGGAACGCGGCAATAACAACCGAACTCGTGCGCGTAAGACGACTTCTCTTCGCCGTTTTTTTACTTATCTGACCGATGAAACTCATCAATTGGAAAATAATCCTTTGCGAGCGGTAGGTATTCCGACCATCGAAAAATCTTTGCCGAAATATTTGACTTTGGACCAGTCCAGGCAACTTTTAAGTGCCGCTGCGAATACTTCCGGGGAATTTCCTCAGAGAGATTATTGTATGCTGACCTTATTGCTGAATTGCGGGTTGCGAAGAGCGGAAATTGCCGCCATTAATCTGAAGGATATTCGCAGCGACCGAATTTTGCTGATTCACGGAAAAGGCAATAAACAAAGGCAAGTTTATCTGAATGATGCCTGTATGGAGGCTTTAGAAGCTTATTTAAAGGTTCGTCCTCATGAAGGCGTACACACCGATGCACTCTTTTTAAGCCGGCTGAAAAAGCGCATTAGTTTACAGGGTGTATATTATGTTGTGAAACAATATTTACACCAAGTAGACGGCGCCGAGGATTTTTCCACTCATAAGCTTCGGCATACAGCCGCAACCATGATGTACCAGTACGGTCATGTGGACATTCGCGTGTTGCAGGAAATATTGGGGCATGAAAACCTCGGCACAACAGAAATTTATACCCATCTGAGTGCGGAGCAAATTCAAAATGCCTTGAAAAACAGTCCTCTTGCCAACATTCATGCGACTGATCTTTCTCCACACGAAGAACAATCACCGACATCCGAGGATTCGTCCGAAGATAATAAACACCGATAAAATTCGGGTAAGGGAATGTTTATGCATGCAAGATGTTTCCGGTGTGTTGGCACACATACAATGTTTCTTTTTGGATATGGATGGCACCGTTTATTTAGGCAACCGATTGATCAACGGCACAATGGAATTTTTGGATGCGGTGCGTCGAACCGGACGAAAAATCATTTTCCTAACCAATAATTCCTCGAAAAGCGGACGGATGTATATTCAAAAATTGAATCAATTGGGCATCTCCGTTGCATCAGATGAACTGCTTACCAGCGGACAAGCAGCAGCGGATATTTTAAAGAGAGAATATCCGGGCAAAAAAATATGGCTTTTAGGCAATCACGCACTTCGGGAAGAATTGATTCAGTATGGTTTACCGATTACGGACACCGATCCGGATGTGGTTCTTACGGCTTTTGATACAGAGCTTTCATACCAAAAGTTGTGGGATTGCTGTAATTATGTACGCGCGGGTCTCCCCTATCTTGCCACTCACCCGGATATCAACTGTCCTACCGAAAACGGTTTTATGCCGGATTTGGGTTCCGTTACAGCTCTGATTCACGCCAGTACCAACCGATACCCGGACAGAATTATCGGAAAACCGCATCGAGATATTTTTGAGTGTGCGGCACGTATAACCGCTGTTCCCGTTTCCCAATGTGCCATTTGCGGGGATCGGCTGTATACCGATATTGCTGCAGGGAAAAAACAGGGCATATTCAGCATTTTGGTTTTAACCGGAGAAACAAACAGGTGTGATTTGATGCATTCATCCATTCAACCGGATTTAGTCGTCAACCGTTTATCCGATTGTATTCCTTACTTGCAATAAAAAAACTTACCCATAAAAAAAGTAAAAGAATAAGTGGCTGAAAATAAACGCATCGGCTGTTCGTTTCCGATGCGTTTTCTTAGGCAATATCGCATAAAGATTGTCTTGTGTGAAGTGAGAGCGGATTTTTCGTCAGACGAATCGAAAACCACAACGAATACATTGTGTATTTGCAATGATTTTGAAAAATATGACGAAAAAGTCGTTCGCAGAGAGGTAGTCATCGCGCAGAAACCGGTCTTTGCACGGTGTGCCTTGACTTGTATTTGTTTGTATACTTCGTTATTTATCATACGGCCTACCATATAGAATTTGCACGGCGCGGTAAATTTGTTCGCAGAGCATTACACGCGCCAGCATATGCGGAAATGTCATGGCAGACAGGGAAAGTCGGATTCGCGCTTTTTGCTTGACGTTCGGTGACAGGCCCCATGAACCGCCAATCAAAAATGTGAAATGGCCTTCACCGTTTACAGCGTATTGATCGATTGTTTTGGCAAATTGTGCGGAAGAAAGCGTAATACCCTCAACGCAAAGTGCGATCGACACGCTGGAAGAATCGACTTTTTTCCATAACCTCTCCCCTTCCGTACGGATTATGGCGTCGATTTGGGCAGAAGAAGGCGTTGCCGGAGATCGTGCCTCCGGTATTTCAACCACTTGAAAACGGCATAAAGAATGTAGGCGCTTGGTGTATTCTTCACATGCGTCCTGCCAAAACGGTTCTTTAAGTTTTCCGATGCATAAAACGGTAAATTTCAGCATAACTCACTGAATAAGAGAATCAATCAAAGGAAAAAGAGCTTGGGCAACGTATTCACCCATGCGTTCAATTCCCGGTTGAATCAGGTGAATACCGTCTTCTGACCACGTCTGAGGAGATTTTTCTACACACATCATAGCCATAATCCCATCCATCGGCAAATACGCATTTGCATATTGGCGGGAAACTCGCCGAAAAGCACTTAATTTCCAAGTAAAATCCTCTCTCCATAAATCGGTATCTTCATGTGCTAAGAAAGGCTCAATCATCAATATTTTTGATTGGGTATGCGATTTGACGTCATCCAGCAGACGGCGCAGATTGTATTCATAATCTTGTGGTGAAGTAGGATCGTTGCTGTCGTAACGCCGCCAGGTATCGTTGACGCCAATCATAAGCGTCAAAATATCCGGCTGCAAATCAATGGTATCTTTCTGCCACCGTTGAAGCAATTCCCATGTTCGATCGCCGCTTACACCGCGGTTGAGAAAAATAAATGTTTGATTCGGGTAGTGCGATGCAATATTTTTTGATGCAGCGGCCACATAACCGTCACCTAAATCTAAAGGATCTTCATACCGGCGGTTACAGTCGGTCAGGCTGTCACCTTGAAATACAATCTTCATAAACATTGTCCCCCTTCAAACGCCATTGACCTATTGCGAAAACCAATTGATCGTACGAAGAAATAAAATATTTTGCTCCCGCGTTTTTCAACTCATCCTCCCGGCGATAACCGAAAGTTACTCCCAGAAAATGAGTACCCGACAATTGCGCGGTTTGCACGTCCACTTCGGAATCTCCGACAAAGACGGCTTCCTCCGGTGAAATGCCCCAAACATTCAACGTTTGAAGCACCACGGTCGGATCCGGTTTACGCGGGCTGGTTGCCGTTCCGCCCTGAACCATCTCGAAACAATCGCTGTAAAAGCATTCGACTATTTTGGTCGCCTGCTCATTCGGTTTATTGGTGATGACCGCCAGATGCAATCCGAGTTTTTTTAATTGTTGAATTACTTCTTGCGCCTTTGGGTAAGGCGTGGTTTTATGCAAACAATTGCAGTTATATATTTGCATAAAAGATGCAAGCAAAAGATTTAATTCCGTTTCGTCCTGTACATTGCAGGCGGATTTAATCAATTGGCGAACACCGTGTCCCACAAAATAACGGTACTGTTCCAAGGAATGGGTCGAATATCCGTATTGAGCAAATACCGCATTTGCGGAATCGGCAAGATCAGGCAATGTGTCGGCCAGAGTTCCGTCAAGATCGAAAAGTACGGCCTTAATGAGCGTATCCATGCTTCAAAACGGCTGACTTAAAGCACGGTTATCGTGTAAGAAAAGCATCGGCTTTCTCCGGGTAATGCGACTACCGCACCGTGTTTGTGTTCAAACCAATCGTCCTCACTTTTGCGTGTCGCTCCTCCCTGCCACGGTTCAAAGCAAACAAATGGAGCGTCTTTTACCGGTGACCATACGGCAAACGTACAAAAGTCCCCAAATTCCATATGCACCCCGTGCCCGGATAAAGAAGAATACAATTTGGCACCCTGAGAGTGTAAATGGTCAAAAATCAACGCATCTTGCCGAAAAAGAACATGATTAAGACGAAAACTCCTGTCATTGGTCAATAAACGATTGTAAACGGAATCATCGATTAGTCCGCTGTCTGTATCAATTAAAGGACAATCTGCGGTTTCCGGTTGGTCAAATTCAACGATGTAATCGGTAAATGCTTCATCTTCGGAAAGCGGAACATGAAATGCGGGATGTCCGCCAACGCAATAAGGCATTGGGTTATCTCCCGTATTTTCCACCGTATAGGAGGTGGTCACCGATTTTCCCTGAAGAGAATGTGTGACCAAAAGCCGAAAGTGGAACGGATACCTTTCTCGTGTTTCATGAGTATCCGAAAACGCATACGTCACCGATATATCATCGGATGTCAAAAGCTCAAACGGAGCATCCCGGCAAAAGCCGTGTTTGGGGAGATCAATATTCCCGCTCGCAGAAAGGGCATGATTATCTCTCAATTTGCCGATAATGGGAAATAATGTCGGCGATCGGCGTCCCCAGAACGGCTTTTTACCGTCCCAAAGATAAGAAATACCATCTTGAGCGATCAAACTTTGCATTTCTGCACCTTTGCTTTCGGTGGTTACGGTTAACCATTCGTTGTGTAGTGTTGTCAGCATAAACCTGATCCCCTTGTCAGAAAAGATTCCATGAAATATTCTTTGACACATGTTGAACAGTCATTCATCATACGGCCATCTTGTCAGGAATTAAATTATGCAAGCTTATGCATGTGTTTATCGCTTGAGTTTCAGCCACAATTCATCCATAAAGCGGTTGGTTTCATCCGGTAACGAGAGATATACTTCGGAGTTATCCAGTATATCGGCTGGAGGATAAAACACGGGATCGTTTTTAATATTTTCGGGAAGCAAAGACCTCGCCTCCGTATGCGGAGAGGAATATCCGATATATTCCGCATTGGCAAGCGCTACTTCCGGGCGACACAAAAAATTGATATACGCTTCTGCTTCGGATTGATGCCGGGTGGTCGACAGTACACATGCCGAATCCACAAATAAATTGGTACCTTGTTTCGGAATGTAGAAATCGATGGCATCGTTTCCCTCTTCCCCCATCATTATGGTGGCATCTCCGTTGTAATAAGGAGCTATGTAAGCCTCTTCATTAATCATGCGGTTAAATGTACGATCCATCGCATATCCTTGTATGACCTTGCGCTGTTCTTTCAATTTTTCATAACAGGTATACAATTTCGATTCATCGGTTGTATTGAGCGAATAACCGAGCAGCATTTCCGCTATTCCGAAAGCGTCACGAGGATTGTTAATCATTAAAATTTTTCCGCTGTACTTTTCGTCCCACAGCAGTTCCCAACCCTGCTCCAAATCTTCCGGATCCACATATTTTTTATTGTAATAAATGCCGACGACTCCCCATGTATATGGCACGGAGTATTCGTTATTTGGATCAAAAT
Source organism: uncultured Eubacteriales bacterium (assembly GCA_964564305.1). Taxonomy (GTDB): domain Bacteria; phylum Bacillota; class Clostridia; order Oscillospirales; family Acutalibacteraceae; genus RGIG1959. The sequence continues at coordinate 3,487 of CAZMAM010000029.1, read as the reverse complement.
TCAGATGTTTATATTGATCGTCAATGTATTGGTAGTTGGGAATATTGTCAAAATTCAACTTGGCCAACATTCCGTCCTGAATCATTCTGCCAATCATATAATCCGAAGGTATGACCACATCGTAATCGGCGGCTCCGGATCGAATCAGCGCATACATATCTTCGTTGCTGTCAAAAGTTTTATAATTGACATCAATACCGGTTATATGGGTAAAAGCCTTATTGACATCTAAATAATCGACGTCGATGTACTCTCCCCAATTGTAGACATTCAAGGTGACGCCGGTCTTTGTATGCGCCGGTTCCTTCTGCCAATCCCAGATGGGAGGCTCCTCTTCCCCATTGCTTGCAGGATTTGCATTTTTTTCGTCTAGCAGACCGCTGTGGCATCCGCTGCAGATAAGGAGAAGCGGACAGAGTAAAATAATGACCCATTTGTTCAATGCCCGTATCACCTACACTTTTTTTCTGTTTTTACGCTGTCCCATATTGGCCAAGATTAACAGCACGAACACCGTTCCGAACATTAAAGTGGAAAGCGCATATATTTCCGGTGTAACCTGACGCTTAACCATAGAATAGATGGTCACCGAAAGGGTCTGAGCGGAAGACCCGGAAGTGAAATAACTGATAGCAAAATCATCTAACGAAATGGTGAAGGCCATCAACGCACCGGTAAAGATTCCGGGTAAAATTTCCGGGATCATTGTTTTACAAAAAGCCTGAACAGGAGTACAGCCCAAATCAAGCGCCGCTTCAAACAGACTTTTATCCATTTGCCTCAGTTTTGGGCTGACTTGCAGCACAACATACGGGACACAAAAAGTGATGTGCGCAATGCAAAGCGGTAAAAATCCCGGTCGCAGAGCGGGAATGTATGCCGAAACAGCGACAAATAACAGCATAAAAGCAACTGCCGTCACAATTTCCGGACTCACCATGGGAATTTGATTGATGGCCAGAAAAATTCTTCGATAACGCCGTTTCATGGCGTAGATTCCCAAGGCGGCAAGCGTTCCCAAAACAGTAGAAACCAATGTGGCAATAACGGCCACCTGCAAAGTCACGCCGAGCGAACTCAGGATTTCTTCGTTTTCCATTAAAAGGGCATACCATTCCGTGGAAAATCCCTGCCATTTGAGAGGAGTATACCTTGCGCTGTTAAAGGAAAATACAACGACCATGATTAACGGAATATATAGTACGGCAAAAACAAGAAAATTATATATGCGCGAAAAAATTTTCATGGCATTAACCCTCCGGCGGATTCCGTATTATCGGTTTCCGTTAAACGGGTAAACATCATGGAAATCAGCATTAAAATCATGAGAATCAGAGACAGTGCGGAACCTACGGCCATATTGGGAGATTGACCGACAAAGAGGCTTTCTATCACATCTCCAATCATCATTCTTTTGCCACCGCCCAGCAAAGTTGAAATGACAAATGTGCTTACCGAAGGAACAAAAACCATCGTAATACCGTTTACAATGCCCGGCAGTGAAAGCGGCAGCAAAATCCGCCTGAATACCTGGAAAATATTGGCGCCAAGATCTTGTGCAGCCTCAATTTCACTTTGATCAATTTTAACCATAACAGAATACAGAGGTAATATCATATAGGGCAAAAAATCGTATACCATTCCAAACACAATGGCACCGTCGGTGTTGAGCATCGTGAACGGACCGATTCCGAAAAGCCCCAAAAACTGATTGATTAAACCGGATTGAGAAATTAATCCTTCAATAGCGGTGGTACGAAGCAAAAAATTCATCCACATGGGAAGCATCAGCAATAAAATCATGGTTTGCTGAACACGCGCCGCACGACGGGATATGGAAAAAGCAAGCGGATAAGCGACAACAAGACAGATAACGGTTGCCAAAAATCCGAGCCACAAAGAATATAGCACCGTGGATACATAAGAATCGGCGAAAAGGGTCTCCCCCGCTGCCTTATCATACGCAAAAATGGCGGCAATATTGTCCAGCGTAAACCGTCCGTCGGCATCGGTAAAGGCAAACCACAGAACAATACCAATCGGCACTATGGTAAAGAGGAGCATCCATATGCCATAAGGAAACGCCAAATAACGTTGTTTTTTTATTTTTTGTCACCCCCGGTTTCCGCAAGCGCGTCAAATTCATCCGAAAAAGAGCTGTAATCGCCATATCGTCCGGAGTAAACGGATTTTTTCATCACCTGAATTTCCTGCGGATCTATTTTTATTCCGATAACACTGTCCTGTGGATAAAAATCGGTAGTTTGAATCATCCATTTAAATCCGTTCACATCGACAATAATTTCATAATGCATTCCCTTAAAGGTGATGCCGGTAACTCTGCCGGTCAGATCCCCTTCTTCCGAGGGAACAATATCGATATCCTCCGGACGAACAACGACATCCACGGGTTCATCTTTTTGAAATCCTTTATCGACACAGCGAAAAGATTTGCCGAAAAATTCTACCAAGAAATCTTCGTGCATGATTCCGTCCAGTATATTACTTTCACCTATAAAGTCGGCTACAAACGCATTTTGCGGCTCATTATAAATATCGATTGGCGTACCGATTTGTTGAATTCGACCTGAGTCCATGACAACAACCGTGTCCGACATTGAGAGGGCTTCCTCCTGATCGTGGGTCACGTACACAAATGTAATGCCCAATCTTTGCTGAATGCCCTTCAATTCACCCTGCATATCTTTGCGCAATTTTAAATCAAGCGCCGCCAGCGGCTCATCTAAAAGCAGTACGGAAGGATCGTTGGCAAGCGCCCGCGCAATGGCAACACGCTGTTGCTGACCACCGGATAAAGTGGAAATACTTCTTTTTTCGAATCCGTTGAGATTGACCAAAGCCAGCATCTCTCCCACCGTTTCGGCAATTTCCTTCTTGCTCTTTTTGTTCACCCTCATCCCAAAGGCAATATTGTCGTACACATTGAGGTGCGGAAACAAAGCATATCTTTGAAAAATGGTGTTGACCTTGCGCTTATGAGGAGGCAAATCGTTGATGCGCTGTCCGTTAAAAAATATATCCCCCTTGTCCGGTGTGATAAAGCCGCCGATAATACGCAGTGTGGTCGTTTTTCCACATCCGGACGGCCCTAATAACGTGACAAATTCTCCGTTTTGAATATGCAAATTTAGTCCGTCCAATACAGGTGATCCGTCAAATGAAACGGAAATGTCTTTTAGTTCTATAATATCGTTCACGCGGAATCATTCCCCCCTGCGTATGAACTGTTTAAGGCAATACCACACAGAGATTGTCGCACAGATATGCATTCGGCAGATTCTGTGCCGAATAACCACCCGTAACCGCTTCAAAAGCTGAACGGTTTTGCGGGGATTACCGGAAAAGAAGCAAACTTTTGCAAAACTGCACAATAACCGCTCTTTATGCGGTGTTGCCTTAATCAAAAAACTAATGGTGACCTCTAAAAATTCCTGTCTAAAGGCAAAAATTTCGTCAATTTAATATC
>CAZMAM010000028.1:0-20152 GCA_964564305.1 uncultured Eubacteriales bacterium | reverse complement strand
CCACCGGCATTCCGTCATCGCGCAAATTGAATGCAGTATCCCGCGCTCTTGTCATCTCACCTTCCGCGCGGCCTTCCCGTCTGCCTTCCGCACGACCTTGTTCGATTTTGTCTTTGTCATAGGCCGCTTTGATTTGGTCTTCATCATATAAGCTAATCATAATGTCTTTAACCTCATCGGTTCATTGATTCAAGTTTAATTCGCGGGCGCACTGTTCGGTTCAGAAAGCCACTTTTGCACGGTGGGTATGCTGACTTTGACCATTTTGGCAATTTTTTCCACCGGCATTCCGTCATCGCGCAAATTGAATGCAGTATCCCGCGCTCTTGTCATTTCGCCTTCCGCGCGGCCTTCCCGTCTGCCTTCCGCGCGGCCTTCCCGTCTGCCTTCCGCACGACCTTGTTCGATTTTGTCTTTGTCATAGGCCGCCTTAATTTGGTCTTCGTCATATAAGCTAATCATAATGTCTTTAACCTCCTGCTCGTGTTTGGATAGGTAATCTCTTAGGATATTTCTGTCTATGCATATCCGTATGGTCTCGGTGACCGCTTTCAGCGTCTTGCCGTACAGGCGCGTTTGTTCATCAAATACCTTCGTAAACGTGATATATTGATAAACGATGTCGCCTTCCTGGCCCTCCGTCAGCACATGAATCTTCAAATCCAAATCGCTTTCTTTGCCTTGCGGATTGCTGAAAAACTCTTCCGAAAGCGAATAAACGTCTTTTTCCAGCTTCTTCTTTCCGGTATAGATGACATAGACCTCCGGCCTTGGTATGGCAAGCTTTTTGCTCCCGTAGAGATTGAGCTCTTTTTCCCCGATGTAATCGTGATAAGTCTGTGCCAGATACAGCAAGGCGCGAATGAGAATATTCACCGACCATGTGGACTGCGCCTCCGCGAGAACCACAAGCTGATCGCCCACCGTGAACCCGAGATCGTTGTATATGGCGTTCACCATGACATTCTCGAGCGTGACGATGTGAATCATATCCTCCGTAAACTGCTCCTTGGTCTCCGGGTGCAGGGCATAGTAGAGTTTCAGCACATACTCGCGATCCTGAAAAAGATGCGTAAACACATTATCCTTCGCTGTTCGCTTAAAAGACGGATCCGTATTCATGGGAATCACTCCTTTATCTATGCGATTTATGCGCCATTTGTGCGGCGCTTACTTTCCAATCTCATTTTACGGCTTTTCAAAGGGTTTGTCAAGCGAAAAAGGGGGTAATTCACTGTGTGTAAAGTGTGCCAATTGATGTGTGATGATGTGAGGAGATGTGAGACGGAGGGGGATAAAAAAGGCGACTGAGTTGGTTAGAATAAAGTGTTGCCCCCACAAAACCCTAACGAAACGACTCAATCGCCATATATAGGATAATGCATAATGGGCAAAAAGTCAAGGGAGTATCTTCCACTTTTTTCAATTACATCAACCAATGCACATTCCGGAAAAAAAGCTCCCTCATTCCGTCTTTTCCGATTATTCCCCGCGGATTTCCCGCGGGGATATTTGTGTGCTTGCCCTCTCCTTCGCAATATTTTTTTTGCGCGCATTTTTGGGATTCTGCGTGCAAAAAATGCATTTTTTGCAAAGGCTTACCGCAAAAATTTCCGTGTTTCTTGCGCTAAAATGCCTTTTTCCCTTTTTCTGCCGAAAGTTTCCCTTATTTATGCCGCGCATCTTGTGCGCTCCGCCGAAATTTCCATTTTGCACAAAATAAACTTGCATGGGGGGGGGAATATTGTATAATTCATTTGGTGTATTCTATGTATACTTTTTCCCGGGCAGGGCGTGGCCGTCTTTTCGGCCGCAGGTTTTTTGAAGCCGGCGCCGCTCGCCAATGCCGGCAACGTTCACCGGCGTTATGCGGGGTGTATTCTGGGTATTATTGGGTATTTAGTTCTATGAAATTTTGCTTTGCCGGCCGCGCGAAAGCTTTGGGAATTTGGGCTTTGGCGCATTCGGCGGGCGCTCTTTTAAAACAGGGAAAGGCGGAGTGTATATATGAAAAAGACGGCTTCTCTCACGACCGCTCAAAAGGCAATGGCGCTTTTGCTTTCGCTTTTGCTGGTCTTTTCGCTGCTGGCTCCGCTTGGCGGCCTCTTTAATGTCGCGGCGGCGTCTGAGGGCAATGATAAATTCTACGATGACCGGGATTATTATGTGAATTTGGCGGTATTAGCGACCGGCAGTTCCTCAGTGACTCCAACAGATTATATGGCGCAATTTGTGAATAACCAAAATAATGTACAATGGCAATCTACATCATTAAGTAAGGCTTTAAACTATAATAATAATGATGATGCAAATGATATATTAATCATTCCGTCCGTTGGTGACGGAACAGATTTAAATTCGGCCGTTCGTTTGATTGTACGCGATACAAGTGTTACCAATCCGTCTCAAAATCAGACTGCCCGCGCCGAATCCGATATCCGTGTGATTTTTCAGGCGGATTCGGTTCAGGCGATGGAAACAACGGATAATGTGACATTTACCAATCCTGCCATCACCGCGCTCAACGCGCGCGGCGCCGCGGTGAATATCGGCAATACCGTCAGCGCCACCGGTACTAAGATGGAGAAGTACAAGGACTCCGGCAAAGAAAATGTTTATTATATCGATATCGATAAGAGTGCTTTCGAAAATTCCGGCGCCATGGCTTTTCGCTTTTCAGCAGATGGAGGCAGATACACTACCGCCCCGCTGGAAATTCTCGAGCACGGCGGGTATGTGCTGTACCAAGGCGCCATCCCCACCCATCCGAGAATTTACGAAATCAGCGCCAGCCAATTGGCGGAAAATATTGTAGATGAAAAGGGCGAAAACGAGCAGGGTAAAGTGGAACTGGCTCAGGTGCGAAACACGGGTGCAAAATATCAAAATTATTTTGTGCTTTCCGATGATGAACGGTTTATCCCTTCCAAATATTCTTTCCCCTATATCTTCACCAATGGCGAAACAAATGGTTCTAATTCGCCTTTTCTGCGCCGGAATATCTTTGTGTATAACGCGGATTGGGCGGATTGCGACGAAATTTATGCCACCGGGGATTTGGATGATCCCGTGCGCGAAATGCTCACTCTTGTTCCAGATAAAGATTTGGGTAAAGGTTGGTTTGTAGCAAATAGAATTACAAGTTCCTTGGTGGTTGGGGCAACTTATATTTTCCATCCCAACAAGGAAGATCCCACTTTGGATGCTTCCGAGCCGACAACCATCCCCCTCAAGAGTGCGGATGGTACGGTCATTCCGTCTGTTAAAACTCGCAATGAGTTTATTGCAGTCACTCAAAGTTTTCTTACACCCGCGTATGATGAGGGAGCATATTCTGATTCTGCTTATCCCTTTGACTTTAATCCAAAAACAACTACTCCCGATACCGTCTATTACATGTCCCGCAGTGTTGTCGACCAATGGCTGAAAAAGAGTGACACACACCTGGATTATGATTATTTGGTACCGACAGTAACGAACCATACCAGTGAAAAGCTTTATTGTGTAGATGCTACCTATTATGATTATTTGTCGGACAATGAAATAGTTAGAGGTGTCTCGAATTGGACAATGCCAAATTATGATGAAACATCTGTTGCTAATTATAATCAACATGCCGCAGATATGTTTTCCTTGCTTAATGATCGTATTCAACTTTTGGCATTATCCGATAAATATTGGCGGTACCCGCTCTATTTTGGAAATTTTTGGCCTAATAATGAAAACTTAGATGATGCGAACCCCATTACAAATCCTGCTATAACACTAAAAACATATTATAATAATTTGATTAGCCAGCTGGGAAATGATAGATATACCACATGGGAAAAATTCTTTGCGGCGAACAATTCGAACGGATTAGGAAGTGATGACAGTCGATATGTTCGTTCTGTTATGGGTTTAGTATATCCGGAACTGAAAAAAACATTTTACGGTGCGGCAAACAGTGAATATTCTAACGAACTTCTCGTGGGCAATGCCGGACAGACACTTGCTCCGTATTTTGACGCTAATTGGTTGATTGGCGATCAGACAGAAGCGGAGCAAAAGAGAATCCGCACTCAATATAAAGAGGTTAATGGTACAGGTTTTTTCTTTGTGGCAATTCCGAACCTTTATAATGGGGTACAAGTTTCACAATCTAGTAGCTTTTCTGGAGATTATTTGCCTCTATCGAAATCAATTGGTAAAGTGCTTTATACCAATCATGCAAATGATTGGTATTCTCAGGATGAGCCTAAAGAGGCCAATGCCCCTTCATTTGTTGGTTTTGATGGCAAAAATTATGATGTTTGTGGAATGGATGGAAATTATTATTATCTTGTCATTAATAACAAATGGGATGATCAACAAAATAATGGAAACTGGGATCGACTATATTTGCATTTTAGAACAGTTACTACTAAAGCTAATGGTGATTACATTTACCAAACTGTATCTATTGATAAAACAACTCAAGAATACTCAGATAAAATCGATAGCAACTACCTTTATAACTCTGATTACTACAATTATACCAACAGACGGGCTTATGTTGTAAAATCCCAGTTTCCGTTTCGTATGGTAGATAAAAATGGAATCACCCATTTTCAATTTAATTCTGGAACGACAGATCCATTTACCGATGTGACGACAACAGATTCTGGAGATATTGTTAAATTTTATTATACAGGAAGTGCCCCTCGAAAAGCTACAAAGCTGGATTATTGGTATAATAGCAGTTCTGAGAGTGTTCACAATATGGATTTTAGCCAAGCCAATAATGGCTATGCCCAATGGGGTGGTGATACCGGCTTTTTTCCGTTCCATAACGAACATACTACTACCGCTCACAATTTCGGTTTCGGCACCAAGATAGAAACGAAGTTTAAGCTGCCTGCCAGTATTATTGAAGGTCAACTTAAAGGCGGAACATTTGCTAACGGAGAAACGGCTAAATTCACTTTTGCCGGCGACGACGATGTGTGGGTGTTTGTCGATGGGCAATTAGTTCTGGATCTCGGCGGTGCGCACAAACAAGCGAAAGGAGAAATCGATTTCGGTGCGGGTACCAATAAAATTAAGGGAGCTTCTAACGATGTCGCCTACGCGATGAACGACGTTCTGGATTTGGATAATCCACAGGGCGTCACCCGCCTTTACGAATTTGTGATTGATCCGGCGGTGATTAAAAAAGATGAATCGGGCGCTCCGTTTGACGATACTACTCCGTTTGTCTTTTTCGATAACAGCTCATCAGCAGGAAAAATCCTTTCGGATTCCTGTACTTATTCCAATATCCAAAACGGTTATTATAAACTGCCCTCGGGAGATATTCAAGGACAACAGCATCAAAACAATCCTATTCACGATAATATCAGTGGAGATTATGCGACAACAATTACAGGCGATGGCAAGTACCACATTTACGCCATCGGTGTGGAAAAAGACGATTTAGGTTTATTGGACTGCGCCATGCGTATTGAAACCACAGGCGAAACGATTCTGCCTCAGGTAAAAGTTATCTCCGATTCCTCATTGAATTATAATCCCTATGACGATTATCCTGCTGGAACTGCCGGACCGAGTAGAAGTGAACAATCCATCACCGCTAACATCAACAATACCGATCCCTCCATGGTGCACACGATGACAATCTATTATCTGGAGCGCGGCATGGGCGAATCCAACCTCTATATCGATTTCACAACCATCCCCGCCAATACCGATGTGCAGGTGCAAAAAGATGTCGCCACCGAAAACCTCAACCCCGGTTTGGTTTCCGGCATGGAAGAAGTTGCTAAGAAAGAGGAAGTAGACCGCGACACATTCGCGTTTCATGTGGCGCCGTATCAGGAAAATGTTTCGGATGCTTTTTTGACGGATAACACATATCAAAATGCCCCCTTCTCGCGCACCGATGATTTTACTCACAAAACCGATGGCTCCACGGTCGGCGCGGATGCCGCCGGGCTTTCGGATGTGCTGGCAGCAAATACCGATAACGCCTTTTTGCTTCAGGATCAGCAAACTGCCGATTTCGGGACATATTTCGCTATCGGGGATAAACTGACGATTGGCGAGGCCGGGGGAGAGGAACTGAAAGATATTCAGTCGCGCTACCGATACGAAACGTATTTTCGGCTAATCAATGGCGGAACCATCGTAGACCCGGCTTCGGATACCACAACATTCCTGCAGGCGGGCGGCGCAAGCAATACCGGCAATATTAAACAGGCGGAACAGGGATATTATCAGTTCAATAACAGCGACGGTTCGGTGAACACCTCCGTTTCTTTCTCCGTGGATTACGATAATCCGGGCAGTCCCGATCTGTCGCAAACCGTTTCCCGGGTTTTGCAATACTATAACAAAGTCAAAACCACCGATCTGCTCGTTTCCGCCGAAGTGTTAGATGGAGAGTCCTACGAAACGGATAAGGATACGGGAAATTATAAATCCCGCGTTTTTGCCTTTAAGCTGGAATGCTTTATCGGCGGCAAATGGCACGCGCTCCCGCTGAACGCGACGGTTTTCGCCTACGATAAAGACGGAGATCCCATTGCAAATACTTCATGGGATACGCATCTTTCCGATGACGGGATGTTTATCCTTTCCCAGCACAATAAGATTCTCATTCACGGCCTGCCCATCAATCTGCCCTACCGCGTTACAGAGATTCGCAGCAATCAGTTTAAAACACTGGGGTATTTCATCAATAACGATTACAACACGGTGACCGGTTCCGGGGCCACAGGTACCGATGAACAAAGAAAAACATCGGTGGAAAATTATCTGGTACCCCTCACGGAATCCGGAGGAAATTATGCCACAAACTCTTCTTCAGATGAAGCTATGGCGGCTGCTCAATTTAGTTATATGCCGGATATGCAGGGCAACAGTTCTGCAACCTTGCCGGATTTAACAACACACTATCTCTGCTCAACATATCAGGGGCAAGACGGCGTCTTTGTGCTCAACCCGTGCTACGATGGTTCCGGTGCTGAAGCGGAGCAGGTGGCGAACCCCGAGGAAGCGCTCTCGGCGTACAACGGCAAGACAACATCCGCAGAGGCTCTTCCCAATACCGTAAAGCGCGCCAATTCCATTCAGTTTGTGCATACATACGAACCCGCCCCCGGCGTGCTGGAAGTGCAAAAAACCGTGAACGGCGAGCCCGCCGAAGGCCCCGAATTCGATGGCCGCTTCCAGTTTAATGCCGAATTGATTGACGCGTATGTCAAAGACGGTAGTTCGGGAAGCTACAAGGATTTAAGCACTGCGGAAGAGCTTGAACCATATACAAATCTCAACTTTGTTCCCGCCGTCAACGATTCGGACAGCATCGCCCGCTTCACCGGAGTTTCCTACAGTACAGAAGGATATTATCTCTACGCGCTTTCCGAAACATCGGGTTCCGACGACAAGTATACCTACTCAACCGAAAAGTATTACGCGGTGGTGCAGGTGACCGCTTCAGAACAACCCGGCCAATTCGACACCAACGTGACCTATTATGACAGTGGCACCCCAGAACCGCAAGTAAGTGATTCTTATAACAAAGATGCAAACAAATGGCCCTGTTGCGGCGAACAATATGCGGGCGAAGTTTTTCAGGGCGAGAAGCATATTCCCATTTTCCATAATGCTACCGGTGTGCAGCATACCGATGTGACCTTTACCAAATTAGAGGCCGCCACTGAAAGTCCTCTTGCCGGTGCGGCATTCACGCTCTATACCGATGAAGAGTGCATACAAGAGGGGCAGAAGGGCGCCGCCGGGGCGCCGGGCGTGGCCAGCAGTGAGGAATCCTCTCAATTTACTAATCCGATGACCTCAACAACGGATACTCAGAATAATGTGACCTTTGCCGATTTGGATTTCACCGACGGCGGCAACACCAAACCCAAACAGGGCGATACGGTCGCCGTGGATGTGGTGCTCACCGATATCCCGGCCGATCAAACCCTTGGCAGCGTCAGCGGCGAACTGACTTACCGGTTGGAGAATCAACCGGCCCAGCTGCAGTTGGATTCCCGTTTTGCCGTAGGTGATTCGCCGGACGCGGCGGTATATAATGGCGCAACGGTTTCCATTGATTCTGTTGAACCCGACTCCGGAACCCTCAAATATACCGTAACATTCTCGGATTCCGGATTAACCCAAGATCAAATTGGTGATGACCTGATTATCGCCCGCTTTACCTTCACGGCATTGAGCAATATCGATACTCAGGCATCAAAAGCCGTTGTAGTCGATCAAGCGGTGCAATCCGCAACATCGTTTGGAACGGTTGAACCGGGTGAATCCTTAAATGTCACGGGCTACGGCAAATCCTATGTCCCCACGGCATACTATTTCAAAGAGACCGAAGCTCCCGCCGGGTATTCGCCGCTTACCGGAACGTTCCGTGTACTCATTTATTCCGACGGAAAATATACCATTCAATACTGCGCCGATCCCACAGCGCCTGATAAAAAATGGGAAGATACGGTTGACGATATCTTGGTTAAAGATGCATCCGGCGCGGTTTCCGTGATGAACTCCGCCTCCGCCAAGCCGCCGTTTGTGGGCGGCACGGGCACGTGTTTGCTTCGCTTTGCCGGCTGGCTGGCGCTGGCGGTTTGCGCCGCCGGGTGCGTGATGATGGCCTTTGGCGCGGCGGTTCGCGCAAAGAAGCGCAAAGGGTAAGTTGGCAATATGCTCAAATCTTTTCAGGCGCTGCTCAAAAGCGGGCAGCGCCTGTTTTGGCCAATGGGCCCAGCAGAAAGCCGCAAACCGGCGTCTTCGGGCATCAAATAAACTGGGGAGGGAGAGGGTATGAACGCGCAGGAGCCGGTGAAAATCGGCGATATCCTCTCCCGGCAGTACGCGGGCTTTCTGGCCTATTGCCAAACGATGGGCAAGGTGTACCTTTCCGATCTCACCGATGAGGATTACCGGGCGTACCGCAACATTTCCCGGCAAAGCCAAGGGTATGTCAATCGCCTCAAGGCCGTTATCGGCCATTACCGGGCAAACCCGCCCAAACCCAAAAATGAGCCGCACACGCCGCTTGTGCTGCTCAAATGGGAAAAATCCCGCCCCTTTTCCCGGATTTTCCGCGTTTCGGCGCAAACCTTTGCGCAAACGGATATCGCGTCGCTCAGGCTTTCCCCGCGGGCGGAAAACGCCCTTCGCCGCGAGGACGTGCACACCGTGGGCGAACTGCTCGGGCTTTCGTATAACGAAGTGCTGATGTTCCCCGCGATGGGCGTCGGCAGCGTGGACGAACTCACCGCGAAGCTGCGCGAATTTTTGCTCGCCACCGGCGCGCTTGCTCCCGATGCGCTGTCTACCCCGTTCGAGCGCGCGCAGGCCGCCGCGATCGCGGGGGACGATTATTCCATGGAGGGGTTTTCCAAAAGCGAGCAAAAATCGCTTCGCCGTCTTTCGGACGCTGTTCGCGCGCTGGGCAGCGAGCTTTGCGTCAAGGCGTGGCAAGACCCGGCTTACGCCGCAAAACTTATCGCGTGCTTTTCGGCCTTTTTGCAAACCGCACCGTAAATTGGCATCCCCGTCCGTTCCCAATCAAAAAAGCAATTTTTAATTACAACCAAACCTCGCTTGAGATTTGGGGTTTTTGGACAGACTGAGGGGGCTTTCTCTTGAAAGCCCCCTTGCGGTCATTTGCGGATTATTCTTTGTCTTTCTCTTTTTTCGGTTTTTCCGATTTTTCTTTTTTGGGCTTTTCTTCCTGAATAATTGCTGCCGATTCCAGTAGGCGCACGGCGGCAATTCGGTTGGCGTTCGCTTCCAGCGCCAGCTCCATCGCCAGCAGACAGCGCTGCATATTATCCGTTTCATCGGCGTTTCTCACGCGGTCGGCTGCCCGGTGCAGAGAAATCTGCTGCATCCGCTGAAACGATGCGTAAAGCTCCTCGCTGCTGTCAAAACGGGAGAGTTGTTCTACCAATGCGCGGATCTGCGGCATCGTGAAGACGGATTTCAGCATACAGATGATTAGCAATACCGTTAAATGCTCACGGTTGTATTTTTTTTTGACTGGCCGGGGCATTACCCCGTCTTTGACATAATTGTTTATCATGCTGGACGTCAGCGTCCGATCGCTCTCCACCGACATGGCGGAAAGCTGCTTGTTCATCAGGGTAATCACCTGATCCATATACAAATCCAGTTCCGGCAGTCTGTCCCACGGAACCGATTCCAGTTGATCGATCTGCTCTACCCATTCGGAAACCGAAATCTTTTTTTCCGAAGGTTCTTTTTCCGATGACAAACGAATCGCTCCTTTGACGGCTCAAAAGCCTTGCACGGTTGTGCCTCTGAGCCTTATTAAACGCCGGGCAGGGCTTTTGTCAATGCCCGGTTTCATATGCTTTCTTCTTGGAATGACACCCCGTATGCCTTGCCCTGCGGGTAGAGATCTTTCAGGGGCAGCAGAACAAATTCCCGATCCTTCATACGGGGGTGGGGCAAAGTCAGTTCCGGCGTTCGGCAGGAAAACCCTTCGGCCAAAAGCAAATCGATGTCGATGTTGCGCGGGGCGTTCGGAAACGAACGCTTTCTCCCCAAAGCGGCTTCAATACCTAAACAGGCGCCCAGAAAAGCATGGGGAGAAAGGCCGCTTTGCGCTTCCGCCACCATATTGAGAAAATCCGGTTGATCGGTATATCCCACGGGAGCGGTAACGTACCGTTTGCTTTCGCGCAAAATGCTCGTTTGGGGCAGCGCATTAATGGCGCCAAGCGCAAGATTGAATGTGGCGTGAACATCTCCCAGATTGCCGCCAAGCCCCAGTAAAAATCGCATCATCCGAATTTAGCGGTAACGGGTGATGCGCACCGCCACATAATCGAAATCCGCCGCTACCGGCGCGCGCGGTTTTTTGAGCGTTACGGTCACCTCATCGGCGGGAAATTGGGTGAGAATGGCGTCTGCCACCCGCTGCGCCGCGCGCTCGATCAGGTTGTTTTTTTCGGCAAGCATGGTTTCACTCGCGCAGCGCATCACATCCGAATAATTGATGGCGCGGGAAAGATCATCGCTGTCGCATGCGGCGGAGAGATTCGCGTTGACTTCGATGTCCAGTTCAAACGGCTGGCCCTTTTCTTTTTCGGCGGTCTTCACTCCGTGATACGCGTATACCCGAAGCCCTTTGATGAGTATGGCGTCCATGGCGGTTCCTCCTTTATTTCAAAATTCCGGGCCGCGTTGATCTGTTGCCCAAAACTTCCCGACCGGATTCGTTCGACGGCCCGCGGCTAAAGTGCCTGAATGCGCCCTATTTGCCGAGATGCCGGCGGGCCAAAACGGCGCTGCCCCGAGGGCTTGCCAACCGGCAAACGGTATGTTATACTGAAGCAAATAGGGAAGTGATTGCATGAAGCGGGAAGATTATCTTTCTTGGGACGAATATTTTATGGGAATCGCGCTGCTTTCGGCGCAGCGGAGCAAAGATAATTCCACACAAGTCGGCGCATGCATTGTCAGCCCGCAGCGCAGGATTTTATCACTGGGGTATAACGGTATGCCCACGGGATGCAGCGACGATCAGATGCCTTGGGAACGCACCGGCGAGCCGTTGCAAACCAAATATTTATATGTTTGTCACGCGGAACTCAACGCAATCTTAAACGCGAACATCGGTTCGCTTCGGGGGGCAACGCTTTATGTCACGCTGTTTCCGTGCAACGAATGCACCAAAGCCATTATCCAGACAGGTATCGCCGAAGTGGTCTATTTTGACGATAAATACCACGATTCCGACAGTACCGCCGCCGCCCGAAAAATGTTGGAAATGACGGGCGTTCGGGTGCGCGCTTATGTTCCCAGCGGCAGGGAAGTGGTCTTGCGCGTATAATGTTTTGCGCCTGTTCAAAAGCGCATTTGCGGGTATGTCTGTTCCCATTTTCAGTATATCATAAACCCGGTCGGCTTGCAAGCGGTGAATCGGGGATCAGGGAGGATTTTCAATGAAACAGCCATGGTGGAAGAGCGCGGTCGCGTATCAGATTTATCCGCGCAGTTTTCGGGACAGCAACGGCGACGGAGTCGGGGATCTTCGCGGAATCATTCAAAAGCTGGATTATCTTCAGGATCTCGGTATCGACGTTATCTGGATTAGCCCCGTGTACCGCTCTCCGATGGACGATAACGGCTACGATGTTTCGGATTATTACCATGTAGATCCCCTGTTCGGAACCGATGAGGATTTGGACGAACTCATTGCGGAAGCGAAAAAGCGGAATATTAAAATTATTATGGATTTGGTGATTAATCACTGTTCCGATGAACACGAGTGGTTTCAGAAGGCGTTGGCGGATCCGGACTGCGAGGAAGCCGGGTATTTTTATTTTCGCCGCAGCCCAAACGGACCGCCAAACAATTGGCGTTCGATGTTCGGCGGAAGTGTTTGGGAAAATGTCGGCGGGGATCGCTATTATATGCACGTATTCGGAAAAAAGCAGCCCGATCTCAACTGGGAAAATCCGAAACTGCGCGAAAAACTCTACGAAATGATTCGTTGGTGGCAGGATAAGGGCATCGCCGGTTTTCGGGTGGATGCGATCGTGCACATCAAAAAAGACGCGGATTTGGCTTCTCATGAGCCGGACGGGCCGGACGGAATGTGCGGTTTGCACGGCTGGGCGTGCAACGCCAAAGGCATCGATGCGTTTTTGGCGGAAATGCGGGACAAAGCGTTTACCGGGTACAATCCCGATTGTGTGACGGTGGCGGAGGCCCCGGGCGTCCCCGAAGGCGAGCTTCCCGCATATATCGGTGAAAACGGCTACTTCAGTATGCTGTTTGATTTTACATATTCCGAAATCAACATCCAAAACGGCTGGGAGAACGCTCGTGCCAAGGAAGATATTCCAACGGCGGAGTTGCGTGATTCCATCTTCCGGCATATGGAAAATGCCCAAAAAGCCGGGTGGACGGCGGTTTATTTGGAAAATCACGATTACTCGCGTTCGGTCAACAAATATTTGCCTACCGGAGATCAATGCGATTACCACGGCGTCACGATGCTGGCAACGATGTACCTAAACTTGCGCGGAATGCCCTTTATTTATCAGGGGCAGGAACTTGGTATGACGAATGTTCATTTTGATTCCGTCGATGAAGTCAAAGACATCAGCACCTATAACCGCTGGGCATTGGCCATCGCGGCGGGCGTTTCTCCCGAAGTGATGATGAAAGGCGTTAACGGGTATACCCGCGGACAAAACCGCGTGCCTTTCCATTGGGACAGCAGCGAAAACGCAGGTTTTACCACGGGAACACCGTGGATGAAAATCAATCCCAATTACACCTCCATCAATGTGCAAACGGAATTGCAGGATTCCCATTCGGTGCTGAATTATTATAAGCGTTTAATTCGGGTGCGCAAATCTTCCTGTGTGTCACAAGCGCTCAGCTTGGGGGATTTTCAGCCGGAATTGCTGCAAGACGGCGAAGTGATTGCTTATCGGCGCATTGGGGAAACAGAATCGGCGCTGGTCATCAATAACTATTTGAAAGCCGATCATTCCGTGGTGCTGCCCTGCCCCGTAAAAGAAGCGGTGATCAGCAATTACGATGAAGTGGATTTGCGCGGGGATACCTTGGTGCTCAAGCCGTATCAGGCGGTTATTTTTTCCTGTTAAGCCGTACCGGGATAAGCCGTTTTCCGGCACTGGATGAGAAAATGTCGTATGAAATCAATCGCTTCTATGGAAAATATCATTTCAGTTTGGGGAAAGCGTATGAATAATCCGTTGAATGCGTACCGCGTTACCGTGATGGAAACGGTGGATTCCACCAACGAGGCGGCGATGGCGCTTGGAGAGCGCGGGGAGCCGGAAGGCGCGGTCATCATCGCCGGGGAACAGACGGCGGGGCGGGGGAGAAACGGCCATGCCTTTTATTCTCCTGCCGATACCGGCTTATATATGAGCATTTTGCTGCGCCCGAAAGGCCCGGGCGCTCAAACGGTTGCGCTTACGGCTATGGCGGCGGTGGCGGTGGCCCGGGCGATAGAAAAAGTCTCTTTGCGCCAGGCGCTCATTAAGTGGGTAAACGATATTTACTGTGACCGGAAAAAAGTTTGCGGTATTTTGGCCGAAAGCGCTTTTACCGGAAACCGAATGGATTACGCGGTGGTGGGCATCGGTGTCAATGTGTATCCGCCGAAAGGCGGATTCCCCCCGCAGGCGTCACCCGCCGGAGCCGTTTTTTCCGAAACCGTCGCGGACAGAACGTCTGTTTCGGACAGAACGTCTGTTGCGGACAGAGCGTCTGTCGCGGACATGCGCGCAAAAATGGCCGAAGCTATTTTGGAAGAGTTCGGCGCCTTAATCCCCGGATCGCCGGAAGTTCTGGAGGAATATCGCCGGCGAAGTTTGGTGATTGGGCGCAGCGTCTGGGTTCCTTTTGCAAACGGCGATCGGGAGGCGCTGGCGCTTTCCGTTGAGGATGATTTTTCGCTTCGGGTGCGCTTTTCCGACGGACGGGAAAAAGTGCTTCGCTCGGGAGAAGTGAGTATCCGGTTATAATCGGGGAAATAAAGTCGGGTGCCAAACGGAAAAGATGCAAGCTGCCCGAAAGGCTTTTGCGCAGATGCCGGTCTTTGGGCGATGTTGCAAAAAAAATAAAACCCCTTGCCTTTTTTTGGGCAAGGGGTTTGTCTTCGGTGTCTTATGCGCTTGCCGCGTTCGCCTTTTTGGCGAGAGCGGATTTTCTTCGGGCAGCGGTGTTCTTGTGCAGCAGACCTTTGGCGACCGCCTGATCAATCTTCTTATACGCTTTGCTTAAAGCGGCGGATTTGTTTTCGTCGTTGGCCGCAATGGCGGTGTTAGCTTTTTTGATTTCTGTTTTTAAGGCGGATCGGTTGGCTTTATTGCGCGCCGTCTTTACGGCGATGACCTTTACACGCTTCTTGGCGGACTTAATATTGGGCATCTTCACATCTCCTCTTAAACAATCACTCAGCCTGTAAACGGATTATAGCACGCCGGGCGAGAAAATGCAACCTCTTTTTTGCGCGTGCGCGGAAATTTACCGGAATAGAGTCCATAAGGTCGGTGCCAAACATCGGGAAGATGCCTTCAAGCGCATGTTTTGAGTACATCGGGTGTGTGTTATGCGGGGGATTTTGCACAATTTTTGCGGGAGTACGTCTTATCCGTGCAAACCGTTTGCCTGACGGTCCATATCCTCAATCACAATATCGAAGATAGAACCTAAAGTAGCGCAGTATTCCAGCACTTTCCACGGTTCGTTGGTGTGATAGTGAATTTTAATCAGTTCCTCATCACCCACCACGAGCAGGCAGTCGCCTTGAAAATGGCTGTGAAAGTATTCGGTGATGGCGTCCTCGTCCAAATCGGTGCCCTCAATTAAAAGCTGTGTATCGTATTTGTATTCCAGCATGGTTCTTCCTCCTGTTTTTCAGATAAAGCCGCATAATGGCGCAAAGAGAACTTGCGGTTTCACGAAATGCTTCAAAGTTTTGTTTGCCGCCATGGGCGTTTTGGGCTTGCCTTAAGTGATGCAAATCGGTTTTACGCCGCGGATATTATACTATATCCTGTACTCAAAGTAAAGGAACCGCATAAAGATTGTTGCGAAATATTTATGAGAAGAACAGTTTTGTGTCCGGTAGAAATTTGAGCGCACTTTTGACTTTTCATTGAATTATGCCATGCAATGATTTATAATAGACCCAGAGAGGGAAAATCCTCGCAAATACACAAAGTATTCGCTGCGGTTTTTTTGGTTCATCTGGCAAAAATCGGCATCGTTTCACGCACGATAATCCTTATGCGGCGTTACCATAACTTTATCTCAATCTGTTTTGGTGAAAGTGAGTTGACAGAACATGTCAAATTTCCGAAAATTTACGATTATTTTGATTAGCATTACCGTTGCGGTATGGGGTGTACTGGGTGCGTTCGGTGCGACTGCGGAGGAGAATAACGCAGTCAATTACTTTGATGTTCAGCAAACCGATCCGTTCGGTCAGCGCTCCATTGCAGTTATCGGGGACAGCATCTCCCACGGCGCGAACGCTCCGAAAATTTACGAGCAGAGTTATTTGGCCATTGTCAAAAAGGCGCTGTGGGCAGATACCGGTGTAGAGAATTACGGCTTCGCATCGGTTGAAAATACCATGTGGAACAGCAAAGGCGAATATCATGAAGTGCATAATGCTTCATGGGCCGCCGATAATCGCTGGAAGGAAGAACGCATTAACGACGATCTGGGACGCATGCGGGTAAGTGCCACTGCTAAAGGGGCTGCTTTGCGTTTTACGGTTCAGAAAAATTTTCGGTATTTTACCGTTTATTATGAAAAAAATCCCGATGGCGGCGTATTTGATGTGGTTACTTCAGGCGGCCAACGTTACCGTGTCGATACCTCTCAAGGCTTGGACGGTTATTCCACAATCGGACGCAGTGAGATGATTGCATTTCCGGCGGACAAACAGTTTACGCTGGAAGTGGTCAGCGAGGGTAAACCGGTTGGTATCAACGGCGTTGGATATTATCAGGATCCTCAGGCTCCGGTTATCAACAACTATGCTTCTAACGGCTCCAAACTGATTGATGTATCCGATGAAATCATCCGGTTTGTTTGTCATGCGGATACCTTGATTATGGCCCACAATTATAACGATTCTCATTTTCAGGGAAATGTGCAGGCAAACCGGGATGAATTCACACGTAAGATTAATTTGATTATCCGTACCGTGAAACAAACCGGATGCCGGGTGATTGTACACGATCTCAGTTGGGGATTAGGTCATACCGATTTTTACCGATCCGAATTGCAGCGTCTCGCCGAAGAAACCGGTGCACTGTATGTCAGCGCACAGGATCAGTACGGACAGCCGATGTTGGATATGCTCAGCGACAATGTTCATCCGAGCGTACAGGGACATCAGGTCATCGGTGAGTATTTGGTGAGCCGGATGCGCGGTGAACCGGCACCTCAGCTTCAGGGAGAATGGAAGCCGCAGAGGTTTGTCTGGCTGCTCAATGAGGCATCCATTACCTCCGGGAGGAATCACGTCACCGTAAACGCCGATGGCAGTTGGTCGATTACCGGAAATGTGGAGTTATCCCCGGGCGTGATCTATGATTATAATGAAATGGGCAATCTCAGTCAGTGGTTTGAATCTGATGTTCCGTATACTATTTGTGTGACGGATAACCTTTCTCACCAAACATTCGATCTCGCGGCCAATTTTGTTGAGGGTACCTACCGGTATCCGTTAGGCAGTTTTGAAGCGGTCAATGATATGGGCGGCATTTACCGCTGGTCGGTGAAAAACAGCCAATGGCCGGAAACCCAAGGACAGGCGCGGATAGATAAAATAACCGTTGAATTGCAAGGAGAAGGCACCCTCACCATTCATTCATTGGCTTTAACCACCGGATCCTTGACGGTGACGTTTCCCGGTGAACATTATCCGGGGATACCGGGAGACTGGAACAATAACGGATACACCGATATCAATGATGCCTTGGATCTCTTTCATGCCGTTGCCGGCGGCGGTCAGCTTCCCGGGTCGGATCTCGATAACAACGGTACAACCGATATGCTGGATGCCTATTATGCCTTTTTACTGGCTAACAACATCCGGGTTGTCTTTTAAGACTGTTTTCTTACAGGTTATCGGATTTATATGTGTCGGAAGCCCTCATTGCTTTAGAATTCATTTAAAATAGAAGCAATATCGCCTAAGAATGGTGCGTCAGATGAGCCGTCAGAATTTTCGTTAGATGAAACCAAAAGCGCAGGGAATACTTTGGGTTTTTCCGAGGATTTTTGGCTAAGAGGGTACGATTGTGTTAAAGCAAATTCGTTATTTTCAATCTGTCGTGCGCCTCGGCAGTTTCAGCAAGGCGGCGGAAGAATGTTACATTTCTCAATCCGCAATCTCTCAGCAGGTACAGGCATTGGAGCGCGAACTTGGGGTAGACCTCCTGAAACGGAAAAATCGGCGGTTTTCCTTGACGCCTGCCGGCAAACACTTCTATGAGCAAAGCTTTCAAGTAATGACAGACTTTGACCGGCTGTGCAAGGAAACAAAACAGATTGCCGCCGGTGATGATTTTGCTCTGCGGATCGGCTATCTCAGGGGCTACGGAGGGGCTGAGCTTCAGAGAGCCGTGGCGGAATTTGCCGCGAAGTATCCTGATATCCCCATGAATGTTCGGTACGGGAACCATGAGGATTTGTATGAATGGCTTCGCACCGAACAGGTTGATCTGGTTTTAAACGACCAGCGCAGGGCTTTTTCCGATATGTATGTGAATACGGTTTTGACGGTCATTGGCTGTCATATTGAAATTGCCGCAAGGAATCCGATTGCAAATCTTCCGTGTGCAGAAGTGGACGATCTTCGGCATACGCCATGCATTCTGATAGCGTCAAAGGAACAGCGGGAAAACGAGCGGTCATACTACAGTGAAATTTATGGCATCGATGGAGAATTTTTATTCGCCGAAACACTGGACGAGGCGCGGCTCATGGTGGTCAGCGGAAAGGGATATCTTCCCCTCGAAGGCGGTGAGCCTCCCGTACAGTTTGCGGACGCGGTTGCCAGCCTTCCCCTTTGCCGTAACGGAAAGCCGATACGCCGCAGTTACTGCGCATTTTGGAAAGCCGACAATGGCGGATATTACATTGAGGAATTTGCGGAAATTCTGAAAGCGCAGTTTTAAGCGGGATATGGATTGCATAAAGGTGTCCATGCAATATGGGCTCCTTTATTCATATAAGTAAACACTTATGGATAATCATTGAAATGTAAATTGTTTTTTCCCATGTTGTTTTGTATAATGTCAAACGAGCGAAAGCTACTGTGGATTTTATCCTTGTCTTGGATCTGTCTATCATCTCAACGCCAAGAGATTTCTTCGGGATCGGAACACGGATTATCATCAGAAGAGCGTTCGCAAACTCCTTGAGGAGGTTTCACTGGAATTTGATTTTTATACCGAGGCAGTAAAAATTTTGGGAAGAGATGAAGGCTATGGGCATCACAGATTCCGCGAAAGAATATCACGAGAAGATGTTTCCGGGCTACCAGTCGGATTTTCAGCGGACCGACCCGGAGTTCATCGAACGGTTTGACAATTTCGCTTTTGACGAGGTTGTAAACCATGACGATTTGGATGACAAAACCCGTTTCATGGCGATCCTTGCCGCGCTCATCGGCTGCCAGGGCATCGACGAGTTTCGCGCCATGCTTCCCGCCGCGCTGAACTTCGGCGTTACCCCCGTGGAGGTCAAGGAGATCGTCTATCAGGCGGTAGCTTATCTCGGCATCGGACGGGTTTTCCCGTTTCTGAAAGCGACAAACGAGGTTCTGGAAGCGAGGGGTGTAACGCTCCCTCTTTCGGATCAGGCGACCACAACCACACAAAACCGCCGGGAAGCGGGAACGCAGGCGCAGGTGGATATTTTCGGAGAGGGGATGCGCGATTTCTGGAAGTCGGGGCCTGAAGAGAGCCGGCACATCAACACATGGCTTGCCGATAACTGTTTCGGGGATTACTACACCCGCACGGGGCTTGATTACAGACAGCGCGAGATGATCACTTTCTGTTTCCTTGCCGCGCAGGGCGGATGCGAGCCGCAGCTTATTTCCCATGCGGCGGCAAACATGAGAATCGGAAACGATAAGGAGTTTTTGATCAAGGTCATTTCCCAGTGCCTGCCGTATATCGGATATCCGAGAAGCCTGAATGCGCTGCGGTGCGTCAATGATGCCACAAAACAGGAATCGTGAAATTGCATTGTGTGCGACAAACAAAAAATAAGGAGGAATATTCTATGAGTAAAACATGGCTGATCACCGGAGTCTCCAGCGGCTTCGGATATGAAATGACAAGGCAGCTTCTGGAAAAAGGGGAAACTGTCGTCGGCACGGTTCGGAACAAGAGCAAGGTGCAAAAGCTGGTGGAAGAGTACCCTGCAAATTTTGACTGTCAGCTTCTTGACGTGACGGATGTTCCCGCCGTGCAGAAAACGGTCGCGCGCGCTTTTGAAAGGCACGGAAAAGTGGATGTGGTGGTCTCCAACGCCGGCTATGGCCTGTTCGGCTGCGCGGAAGAACTGACCGATGAGCAGATCAACCATATCATCGCCACCAATCTGACCGGTTCTATCCAGCTGA
>CAZMAM010000027.1:0-20343 GCA_964564305.1 uncultured Eubacteriales bacterium | reverse complement strand
GATTCAATCGTCAGTGTTCGAGTAGCGTGTTCAACTTATTATTGCAATTTTCGAAAATTTTCATTTTCAAAAACACTTTGCGCTTCTCATGCGTCATAATAGTGAAAGGCCGGCGAAAGAGAGGGAAAATGGCGATGATAACCAAGCTGTACACGGTTTACCGCAGTGAATTGCTCAGGTATTGCCGCATGATGTGCAGAAATCCCGATGATGCCGAGAATTTGTTGCAGGAAACCTTTATGCGGGCGCTCTCTCATCTTGATACCCTTGAGGAACTTGAGGAAAAACAGCAGAAGGCGTGGCTCTACAAGGTAGCGAGAAACCTTTTTTACGATCACTTATGACGGCAGCCGAAGAGAAAATCTGCGCAAAAATGTTGCCAATCTGCTGTCAAAGCAAGTTGGGGACGAAGATGTCTTCGCGCCGGAAACGGCGATGTTGCTGGCAAAACTTCCGGCGGAGCTTGCGTCCGTATTTGTAAAACGCTACTATTGCGGCTACACATCCCAAGAACTCGCAACGGAATACGGCCTTTCACCATCGGGCATAAGGGCAATGCTGAGCCGTGTTCGAAACGCCCTGAAGGAACAGTTAAAAGACTAAAGGAGGAAGTCACTGTGAAGAAAAAAGTAATCAACGCTGCCATCTGTGATGCGAGAGAGGTAACCGAGGACAGCTTGCAGGCCTATGAATCCACCGAAATCACCGCAGCCGTGCTGATAGAAGGAAAACGGGCAAAGGACTTGCTGAGCCGTTATCCCGTTTCCTTAAACGTAGCCACCGTCCTCGAAATACCGGACGAAGAAGACATTGAAATTAAGACGATTAACGGTTCCGATGAAATCGGCCCGGACACCGACGGAACCGGAGTGTGCTTAATTGTCAACGGAAACCTGACGGTAGCAAGCGGCAGTTTGGAAGCCGTAAAAAGCTTCTGCAAGGTATTTGTGAACGGAACGGTGCGAATGCCCCGCAGCATGAAAGGCCAATGTCAAAACATGACGGTGAACGGCAGTGCGGAATATTACCCCGATGGAGCGGTCATTCTGAAATCCAATACCGCTATTGACGATCTATTCGCGGCAAGAGCCGAAAATCCCCTTTACTACTGCTCAAAAACATTGTATTTTCTCGATGATGCAGCGGCAAAAGCTTTGGTTGAAAAAAATATCAAATTTGAAGCACACAAATTTATCGTTTCGGAAAAATTTGCCGTTACTGTTGCCGCACTGTTTAACGAGGACGCCGAAATCGTCCGTGTTCCGCAGGGCGCTGTTTTGGTAAAAGGGGATTTGGAACTGAACTCCTCCGCCATTCGAAAGTACGGCCCGAGAATCTGTGTAACGGGTAATGTCACCGTCAACGATGCACAAGCGCTCTCACAGTTGAACTATCTGTTTGCGGACGGTTGTGTTCAGGTCAGCCAAACGCTTGAGGAGGCTTTCAACCGTGTGAGCTGTGTCTGCGCTAAACTGGAAATAATCGACACCGACAGAGGGCGTATATCTGACCGAGTCAGCGTGAAAATCGGAAAATCCGTATTAAAAAAATATCCCGCCGGTGTGGATGTGATCGACTGCGCAAAAGTGACGCTGTCGAAAGATCTCACCCCCGATGAGATTCTGGAGAGGCTGTGCATATACGACTGCGCACTGGTCTGCTGCTCCGACGAACAGGAAGAAGCGGTGAGTACAGTTTGTAAAGATGTAGCCGATATAGAGGCCGGAAACTCGGTGAACACAGATGTGGCCGAAATAAAAATGGCCATCAAAGGCGAGGAGAGCGGAAAAGGGATATTGAGTGATATTTTAAGCGGAATCGATGAAAAAAAGAACGCCGATGTCATCGATGCTGCGCAATATAAAATGTAAAACTCTGGCAAAACAAATAGCAACTCAGAAAAGCCGTCGGCGCAGATTTATTTTGGAATCTGCGCCGATTACCGTATGCATCCGATTATTTCACCTAAAGAGATAGATTAAGAGATAGATTGAAAAGAGATAGATGGAACTCTTAATAATCCCCAATAATCCCCAAACAAAACAGTTTTGCTGATACATACTGTTGTAATCCGCATTAAACGATGTCATTTATCCATGGCTCTCTTGTGCGATATTATCCCTAAGGACGGCAAGAAAGGCTTTACATGGTATAATTCTGTTTTTGAAACTTCGGATCGATTTATCCTCCCCCTTCACCGTTTCATCCCACATCTGTCTCTCACATCCTTGGAATTTTCGCACAAATTTCAAAAGAATGCGAAAAAGGGGTTGCATTTTACCGACATATCGATTATAATAATGGTGTTGCGAAGAAATACAGCGGGGTGGAGCAGGGGTAGCTCGTCGGGCTCATAACCCGAAGGCCGGTAGTTCAAATCTATCCCCCGCAACCAAAGCCGCCGCAAGCACATAAGCTTGCGGCGGCTTCTCTTATTGTGCTGTTTACTGGATCGATGCTGCTTTAGAACATTTTGCGCGAAACGTCGCAAACGATACCGCAAGCAAGCGCTTATGCGCTGAGTACCTTTTCGTTTGCGGCACCGACTTAGGTAAATAATTTCGGCGCGGCAAACACACAGATGAGCACCACGATGCCGAGAATAATGCGATAAATGCCGAATGGCTTGAAATTGTGCTTTTTGATAAAGCCCATCAGAAAACGAATGGCAAACAGAGACACCACAAACGAAACCGCCGTGGCCACTATCAGAGCCACCCATTCTCTGCCCATAAAGGACACGCCGCCCGCAAAAGATTTCACCAGTTTGAGTCCGCTTGCGCCAACCATGGCGGGAATGGCCATAAAAAAGGAGAATTCCGCCGCCAACGGCCGGGTTGTGCCTAAAAGCATCGCACCTAAAATTGTTGACCCGGAACGCGAAGTCCCCGGAATTAAAGACAGGGTTTCAAAACAGCCGATTTTCAGCGCCGTTTTATAATCGAGATCCCGCATATGCGTGATGGTCGGCGTGCGCCGGCGATTTTCTACCCAGATAAACGCGATGCCGTACAAAATCAACGCCGCGGCAATCACCGCCGGGATTGAAAGATACAGATCGATAAAATCATCAAGCAGCAAACCGATGACGGCTACCGGAATACTTCCGACCAGAACCTTGCCCCACAGGGAAAAAGTTCTTTTTTTCTGTTCGGGCGTTTTTCTTTTGGAAAAAGGATTCAACCGATGAAAATAGAGCACCACAACCGCCAAAACGGAGCCCAACTGAATAACCACCTTAAAAACATTCATAAAGGCTTCGCTCACCTGCATTTTCCAAACGGCATTAAGTAGCAGAATATGGCCCGTGCTGCTTATCGGAAGCCATTCGGTGATGCCCTGTACAATACCCTGTACAATGGCTTGCAAAATCAGAATAAAGGTCTCCATCGGCTTTTCCCGCCTTTACAGATCAATTTCGTTCAGCAAATCGCGCAGCAATATTGTCTCATCTGGGGACAACGTACATCCCTTTGCCATTTTGGCATGATCCGGAGCCCAATCCCGAATATCGTATTTCGCCGCACGCCCGTTCCAACTGATCAGATTCAGTTCTTTCTTCCAACCGGAAGGAGATTCGGAAAGTACTCCGAGTTCTTTGACAATTTCATATGTTAATTCCGCCATACCGTTTCCTCCTTACAATATTTAATATTAGGCCACTTCATATGCATTGTAAAAATGTGTATAAATGTGTCATGATCCGAATGATCAAGAATACAGCAATGATTTGCCATCCGGTACTGCCCGAAAATCACAGAAGAACGCCAAAGATGGCATTTTAAGATAGAAAAATAATCACGGAAAAAACCGTAAACCAATCATATCTTTGAAACACAGCCGGAAAAAGGATTTCGCCGAGCTCACTGAAAACAAAAACGCACACTTAATGCGATAATGCCTTAAACGAACAAATTTTCACCGACGTTATCCACCGCCACAATCAATGGAAAATCCGCAACGGTCAGCCGTTTAATCGCTTCACAGCCCAAATCTTCAAACGCAATCACCTCAAGTGATTGCACGCATTTGGCCGCCAACGCCCCGGCGCCTCCTACGGCGCAGAGATATAACGCACCGTTTCGCCGGATAGCGCAAATCACCTGATCGCCGCGTTTGCCTTTGCCGATAGTGGCGCAAAGCCCACAATCGTACAAAGAAGGAGCATACGCATCCATGCGACCGGAAGTGGTCGGCCCACAGGATCCGATAGGGCTTCCGTCCGGAGCCGGTGTGGCGCCGCAATAGTAAATCACGGCGTCTTGGAGCGCAAACGGCAAAGGAAGACCTTTATCCATCAGGGCTTTTATGCGTTTATGCGCCGCGTCACGGGCGGTGTAAACGGTTCCGGAAAGCAAAATACGGTCGCCGGCGCGCAGAAATTTTGCCGCTTCGCGCAAATCCTCAACCGTTATTTTCCGCGCTTCGATACGATTCTCCTCCAGCCCCGTAAACGGGAAAAAATTTTCCGATGCTCCTGCTCTTTCTGCTCTTGCGCCACACGATGTTCATGCTGTTCAGTCGGTAAGGGAGCATCCACGGCCGTATCCGCATGTGCGTGTACCCCGCCTGCCGTATTCACTCCGCCGCTTTCATTCGGCGGATCCCCGAAAAAAGTGTCGCCCGGCGGCATCATCCGATGCAGGATCGGAAGACTGCGCCACCGTAATTTCCCAGTCTTTGCGCGTTTGTGTGAAAGATGCCCGACACTCCTTTGCGCACTGTTCCAGCGCGCAAACCGCGGCTTCGACTTTCTCAAAACAGGCCTTGCCCGCCTTTTCGGCGCCCAGTGCCAGCGTTTGCTTCAATTCCCTCGCTTCAACCATCAATGCTCCGACATCTCCCACTGATTTGGCATACCGCTCATTTTCCTGCGTAGCGGCGGTCAGCTCTTCCCGCAGAGAACGGTTCTGTTCGCGAAGATCGGATAATTCAGCCTGCAGCGACTGCATCTGTTCCCGATTGGGAGCGGCTTCCTGTTCCAAGCGGGCGGCCTGTTGTTCCAACGCGGCGACCGAATCGCGCAAATGAAGCAATTCCTGTTTATATGTCTTGGCCAATACAGTCATTTTTTCTAAGCGCTCTTGCATATCCCGAAGTTTTTCTTCCGACTCAAGCGCCTGAGATGAAGCATCGGAACAAGCGGTTTTCTGGATTTCCAGCTCTTGTTTGACACGGGCACATTCACCTTGAGCGGCACTGAGCTGATCCCAGTCTTCGCGCTGAAGGCGGTCAATGTACAGCAAAACATCTTCCTTTTTGAATCCGCGCAAACCCGTACGGAACATGCCGCTTTCCGCCATTGCGAACACCTCCCGATGTTCTTTTGCATCCCGTTTTTATGTTGTGATATATTCGTTTGGCTCACCGGTGCGTCAGGTAGTATACCATAGGGGTAAGAAAAATACAACGGTTATTTTGAAAGGAAACTGCGGCAATTCTCGCCAGCCGTTGCCAAGCAGCTTTACGCCGAAGCACTGCCGTTCGGTCCGGAAATCAAAGCGCGAACCACCGCCGATGCGGCGAGAAATCCTGCGGCCGGAGGAACAAAGGCAGCACTTCCGGGCACATCCTTTCGGGAAGGAGACGGCCGGGTATCCGAAGGCTCCGGGGTTTGCTCCTTCGAAGGAGAAGGGACAAGCGGCATTTCCAGAGAATATACCACTTGAAGCGACCGAATGCCACGCTTGCGCAATTCCCTGCGCATAACGCGGGAAAGCGGATCACCACAGGTGCTGTAAATGTCCCCCACCCGCAGTGCAGAGGGATCCAGCCGGTTTCCGGTTCCCATGCAGCTGATAATCGGTATGTGCTCAGCCTGCGCAAATTCGATCAAACTGAGCTTTGCGGTGACCGTGTCCATTGCGTCGATGAGATAATCAAAATCGGAGAGGGGAATTTGCCGTGCCGTTTCGGGCAAATAAAACATACGGTAGAGGTGAAGCGATATATCCGGGTTGATATCCCTTAGCCGTTCAGCCGCCACATCGGCCTTGTATCTGCCCGTAGTGCTGCGCAAAGCGAGAATCTGCCGATTGAGATTGCTTTCGGCAATGCGGTCGTCATCGATTAAATCGAGAGACCCAATCCCGCTTCGCGCCAGCGCCTCGGCCGCCGCCCCTCCAACGCCGCCCAGCCCGAATACCCCCACTCGCGATTGCGCCAAGCGGCGTATAGCGGCCGATCCCACCAGGCGCTCGGTTCGATTGAGATACGACATAACGGCTTCCTCCCTGAATGCAACCCTGAACGTAATAGGTAATAAAACAACACCACACAAAGACCGATTGCCGCGCAAACCTGCCAGCGGTTTGCGTTTTTTTGAAATTTGACCGGGAATCCTCGCATATACCCGGCGGTTTTTCTGCGGTTTTTGTTTCACCTGGAGCAAAATCCGCCCATCGCTTTACACAAGACGAGTTTTATACGGTACTATTCTAAAAACCCGTATTTCGTCATTATGCCTAAAAATTGAGGGGACAATTTCCGGAGTGTTCAGATTTTTTTGTTTCATCTGACGAAAAATTCCTCAATGATTCGGTTTGACAAACATTATGCCGGATTGCCTTGATTTTAACGGAAAAATTTGATATACTTTGACATACCTTGTTTGTCCAAGAGAGGGAGGAATTTATATGGAATCCAGGCAAAAGGAAATACGCGCGGCCTCCAACCGCAACATCCGCATCAATATCATCCCCGGTCACTTTGCCACCAATCACTCGCATGTCAACTATTATGTCGATCTGACCTCGCTGAAATCCCGCCTGCAATCCGCAAGGGCGGCGGCGCAAGAACTGGCCAAACGGTTTGCCACTACCACGCCGGTAGATACCGTTATCTGTCTGGAAGGAACGGAAATGGTCGGTGCATTTTTGGCAGAAGAACTTTCCTGCCCCGGAGGAATGAGCCTTAGCGAGGGCAACGACATCGCCGTACTCACTCCGGAAACCAACGCCAACAATCAGATGCTTTTCCGCGACAATATGCAAGACATGGTCTGGAACAAACAGATTCTCTTGCTGATTGCGTCCGCGTCAACCGGAAAAACCATTGTACGGTCTTTGGATTGCCTTCGTTATTATAACGGGCGTTTGGCCGGTGTGGCGGCATTATTCAGCGCCGCCCCGGAAGTAGCCGGAACCAAAGTGGAATCTCTGTTTACCGCAGACGATTTGCCCGGTTATATCAACGCGCTGTCCACCGATTGCCCTATGTGCCGCGACCGCAGAAAAATCGACGCCATTGTCAACAGCTTCGGTTATTCAAAAATTTAAGGTAACACCGCACAAAGATTGTCGTTCGTGAAGCAGGAGCGGATTTTTCGTCAGATGAAACAAAAACCGGCATGAAAGCGCCGTTATGACCCAACGACATTTTTTGGCGTTCCCGCCAAATATGCGCGCAAATTATCACACACCACATTCAGTAACCGTTCCCGGGTTTTGCGGGGCGCCCAAGCAATGTGAGGCGTAAGAAGCAAATGCGGAGCACCGATCAGCGGGCAGTCGGGCGCCATGGGCTCAACCGCCAGTACATCCAGCGCGGCTGCGGCAATGCGGCCGCTTTCCAGCGCCTCTCTCAGAGCCGGTTCATCGACCACGCCGCCTCGGGATGTATTGATAAAAAAAGCCCCGGGTTTGCAAAGCGAAAAAGCTTCTCGGTTAAACAGCTGAGCGGTCTTTTCCGTCAGGGGGCAATGCACCGAGATTACATCCGAGCCCGCCAATAAATGTGCAAAATCCACAAAGGAAACACCCGGTTGATCCTCCGCCGGCGTTCGGGTTGAGCAAAGAACCCGCATGCCAAACGCCTGTGCAATACGGGCAACCGATTTGCCTATTTTTCCGTACCCGATAATGCCCATGGTCAGCCCGCACAGTTCGGTCTGATCGTAGCAAAACGGAGAAAATACACCGCTGCCAATCCATTTTCCGTCCTGCACAAACCGATGGTATTCCGCCGTGCGACAGGTCATTTCCAAAAGCAGGGCAAAAACATGCTGCGCCACCGCTTCGGTGGAATACCCGGCGGCATTGCACACGGTAATGCGATGGGCACGGGTGTACACTAAATCAATGTTGTTGTATCCCGTGGCAAAAAGCCCGATATACCGCACGCGCGGCGCTTGCGAAAGAGCACTCTCCGTCATCGGTGTTTTGTTACACAGCACAATGTCCGCGTCCCGAATGCGCTCCGCCGTTTCTTCGGGAGAAGACATCCCGTAGACGGTGACTGTCCCGTATTCCCGAAAACAATCGGAGGAAAGATCGCCCGACGTCACGGTATTCCAATCGGTAACGACAATGTTCACGCCTGATCCTCCCGTTCCCGCAAAAGATGAGCGTAATTGGCCATGACTTTCTTTTGCCCCGCTGCGTCAAAGCGAATGGTCAGCATCATATCGTTTCCCATAGGCACCGTCTGAACAATCACACCGGTGCCAAACACCCGGTGGCGGACTCTGTCCCCCGTATGCCAACACGCCGTTTCCGCTTTCGGAGAAACAGACCGCGCGGCCGGAAAACCGCCTTGCGAGCGGCGTTCGGCATCCTGTCTGGCACGATGGATAATATCCTCCGCCAACGCGCTGTGCACAGCCGGCTTGGCCTTTGCCTGAAAGGTTAAATCGTGCGGCTTGAGCAATTTCGGGGGAATATCCTCTAAAAACCGTGACGGACGGTTTCGATTGGTAGAACCGTACAATATTCTGGAAGATGTGCAACAAAGAATCAACCGCTCCTTTGCCCGGGTAATGCCGACATAACATAACCGCCGTTCTTCTTCCATTTCGTCCGGAACGAACATGCTGTTCCTTCCGGGGAAAATTCCGTCCTCAAATCCGGGCAGAAACACAATGGGAAATTCCAGCCCTTTGGCCGCGTGTACGGTCATTAAGGCCACGGCATCCGCTTCGCTGTCATAATTGTCGGCGTCGGTCATCAGCGCCGCTTCCTCCAAAAAGCCTGCCAGTGTCGGAAGTTCCGGTTCACAGCGCCGCTCATAATCGATCAGTGACGATTCCAATTCGTTGAGGTTATCCACGCGGTCTGCCTGTTCCTCCCCGGCATGTTGCCACATAGCCAAAAGCCCGCTCTGATCCAACATTTCACGGTAGATTTCGTGCGGCAGACAAAACCCATTTTCCGACTTTTCCCGCAGGGTATCGATCATTCGGATAAACGGCGCCAGTTTCGCCGCCGCGCGAGAAAGCGCCGGATAAGCGGCGGCATCCGACATTACCTCGTACATGGTCAGTCCAAGACTGTCGGCAATTTGCGCGGCGCGATCCACAGTGAGTTCTCCGATGGCGCGCCGAGGCTGATTGACGATCCGGCGCAAAGAAACATCATCCGCCGGGTTTTGTATTACCCGCAAATACGCCATGGCGTCACGAACTTCCTGTGTGTCGTAGAAGCGGTGACCGCCGACCACACGATACGGAACCGCGCTTTTCATCAGCGTGCGCTCTATGGCATTGGATTGCGCTCTGGCGCGGTACAGCACGGCATAATCCCTGTAACGGCGGCCGCCCGCCACACCGTTTTGCACCGTTTTGGCAATCAGGCGCGCTTCTTCCTCCTCATTGTCCAGTGTATACCAGTCCACTTTATCGCCGACGCCGTTATCGGTCCAAAGGGTCTTGCCCTTGCGACCGGTATTTTTTTCTATCACATGGTTGGCGGCATCGAGAATGGTCTGGGTAGATCGGTAATTTTGTTCCAGACGAATCACCCGGCAGGAAGGAAATTCCTGCTCAAAATTCAAAATATTTTCTATGGTTGCCCCGCGAAACTTGTAAATACTCTGATCGTCATCCCCCACCACGCACAAATTTCCGTTTCCGCCGGACAGAAGGCTGACCAAGCGATACTGAGCATAGTTGGTATCCTGATATTCGTCCACCATAATATAGCGAAAACGGGAACGCACTTTTTCGAGAATATCCGAAAACCGTTCAAACAGTTCGACCGTCTTGCAAAGCAAATCGTCAAAATCCATCGCGTTTGCCTGCTGCAGCCGCTTTTCGTACAGGGAATATGCGGAAGCAATACTCTTCAGCCGAATATCTCCCTGCGCCTGACGGGCATATTCCTGCGGCGAACACAAACCGTCTTTTGCTCTTCCGATGGCGGAAAGCACCGCTTTATACCCAAGCACCCTTTCCTCTATGCCGAGAGATTTCAGCACTTCTTTCATCAATCGCCCGCTGTCCTGGGTATCGTAGACGGTAAAATGCGAAGAATAACCGAGCGCTTCACCCTCCCGTCGCAGAATACGCGCACAAAAAGAATGAAACGTACTCGCCACCACCTGATCGCCGGTGGCACCGAGTATACGGGATAACCGCTCCCGCAGTTCCCCCGCCGCCTTGTTGGTAAACGTAATCGTGAGAATACGCCACGCGGGGCAGGGATCAACGGCAAGGCAACGCCGAACGGCGTCATCCGCTTTGTGTTCTCCCGAGGCCGTAAGGCGAATACGCTCCCGCAGTTCGGCGGTCAGATGAGAGGGAATCTCCTCACTTTCGTACGCCTCGCCATAACGAATCAGCGACGCCGCCCGATTGACCAAAACAGTGGTTTTCCCGCTGCCTGCACCGGCCAAAATCAAAAGCGGACCACGGGAATGAAACACCGCTTCCCGCTGGCGGTCGTTCAGAAAGGAAAAATCCCGTTCCATGATTTTTCGACGAAGCGCGGGAAATTCCGCCTTATCGACAATATATCCGACATCAGCCAATGACGACAGTCCCCTCGAAAATGTGGGCGGGCAAATTGCCCGCCCACAGAGAAAATACCATACGTTACCCGAACAATGTCAGCAAAACGCCCGCGGCTACGGCGGAACCGATAACACCGGCGACATTCGGCCCCATGGCATGCATCAACAGGAAATTACCCGGATCTTCTTCCTGCCCGACTTTTTGCGACACTCTCGCAGCCATGGGTACCGCCGAAACACCTGCGGAACCGATTAATGGGTTGACTTTTCCGCCGGTCACCAAATACATCAGTTTGCCCAGCAACACACCGCCGGCCGTGCCGAATCCGAAAGCAAAAATGCCCAGCGCAATGATGGCAAGAGTCTTCAGTTGCAGGAACGATTCCGCATTGGCTGTGGCTCCGACCGTTACGCCTAAGAAAATGGTGACGATATTCATCAATTCATTCTGCGCCGTTTTGTTGATGCGATCCACCACACCGCTTTCGCGGAAGAGGTTGCCCAGCATCAGCATGCCGATAAGCGGAGCTGCGCTTGGCAGGAGCAGCACACAAAGCACGGTAACAAAAATCGGGAACAAAATCTTTTCCAGACGGGAAACCGGGCGAAGCTGTTCCATACGGACAGACCGCTCTTTTTTAGTGGTCAGCAGACGCATAATCGGCGGCTGAATCACCGGAACCAACGCCATATAAGAATACGCCGCAATGGCAATGGCACCCAATTGCTCCGGGGCTAATATAGAAGTCAGGTACAGGGCGGTAGGTCCGTCCGCGCCGCCGATAATGGCTACGGACGCCGCCTGCTGAGACGTAAACGAGAGTTCCGGTATGCCTAAAAGATTTAATCCCCTCGCGCCGAAGAAGACCACAAAAATACCCAGCTGCGCGGCGGCGCCGAGCAAGAAGCTTTTGGGATTGGAAATCAGCGGCCCGAAATCCGTCATACAGCCGATGCCCAAAAAAATCAGCGGAGGATAGATTCCGAATTTTACACCCTGATATAGATACCACAGCACGCCGCCGGCCTCAAAATGCTGCCAGTACAGCTTTCCGCCCATTTCAAAAATCGGGTAAACCTGATCTTTAATGCCTTGCGCATAATGCATCAGTTCCGTTTCGGTAAAAGGAACCAAAGAATTTTGCTGGGGATCCATTACGCCGGAAAGCGGCAGATTCACCAAAAGCATACCGAAGGCAATCGGCAACAGCAAAAGCGGCTCGTACTGTTTTTTGATGGCCAGATAGAGAAACACACAGGCAATCCCGATCATAATCAGGTTTTTCCATCCGCCGTTTTCAAAATTGAAAAGCCGGTAAAAGCCGGAACTGGTCCAGATATCACAAATGGCGTTCCACAGAGCCGACATGCATCATCATCCTTTCCGGTACGGGCCCGCTCAGAAGGGAGCGGTATTTTCCGCCACTCCCGCCGCAGACCAAGCAGAACGCCCGCCGGCAGAAACGCGGCTGACTTTTTTCACCACATACCGTTTTCCCTGCGGCTCCATCGCGCAAACCGCCGCCGCAATCACCGCAATCAATTCGCAGTTGTTCTCTTCACTTAAATCGGAAACCGCGGGAATCGCGACAGAGGGAGAAACCGGCAAATTTTCACCCGAAGACACAGCCGGTTTTTTGCGGCTCTTGGCGCTCAGCACATAGCCGAATCCTTTAAAAATACCGGTCAGCACCAAAAGAGCCGCCATGACCACGATAAGTCCGATGGCCACAGTTAAACCGGCATTGCCCAGATATGTGCCCAGATTGGTTCCGTCGTATTCTACAATCAGCGAACCCTGACCGTCTTCGGCCTGTTCCGTTTCGTCTTCGTATCCCTGAACCACAAATTCATCCAGAAAATCGGAAAATTCTTCCTGCGGTATCTCGATTTGAAATTCCATCGTTCATCCGCCCCTCATTTCGGAAATCCGCTTTCCCGTTCGGTTTTTATTTTCGCAATGATTATACCCGATTGACCGGAAAATTGCAATGGATTGCCATCAATTTTTTCCGACGTCTGGGTTTTCAAATGATTTCCCGGCAGAGCCCGAAAAAATGTCCGTTTCGGTACACACGAGGCCTTTTGAACAGAGCAACGGGTCACAAGTGTCCGCTATACGGCTCAAAAAGCAGAAAATACCGCCGCTTTTCATTTAGGGCAACACCGGACGTGTGTACCCATGTTTGTATACTTGGTTAAATATGGATATTCGGTTTCCGCAAACGAACCTTGCCTGTCGATCTATATGCCTGCCGATCTTCGATATACCGGTTGTTAAATCACACCGACTTCCCGGATTTTATCCACGCCATGATCGGAAAGCGTAACCACAATAAAGCCGTCAAAAGTGTAAAATCCGTCCTGTTCCCCCGGGACATCGCAGCTGGAATCGTGATCGACCGATAACGGCGGGCCAATTATCTCGATTAATTCCGCAATAGGTCTGCCGATCATACTTTGGGCAATCTGGAACGGATCTCCCGACGGAGAGGGAGGATTGGTCGGCGCCGCTGTGGGCGCCGCCGTTGTCGATTTCACGGTAGCCTTGGTGGGCGCCGCAGTGGGCGCGGCAGTAGTGGTAACGGTTGGGGCCGCAGTAGTCGGAGCCGCTGTGGACGCTGCAGTAGTGGAAGCGGTCGGCGCCGCGGTGGTTTCACCTTTGGGCAAAGTGGTGGTCACCGTCGGTTCATCGGAAGTAACGGTGACAGCAGACGTCTCGGTGGGCTGAGTATCGCCGTTTCCCGAACCGTGCGGAATCAGAACGATGATGAGAATAACCGCCAAAATGACCGCCGCCGCAAGACAAGTCAGTATCCATGCGTACGGACGGGTATAAAATTCCTTGACCTTTCCCCAAAAAAGCGAAAATTTTGACGGGCCCTCATTTCTTCTGTCCTTCATATGAAATATCCTCCTATTCCGAAACGCCTTGAGCCGTATGCACACATACCCATTGCCCCGCGCGTTTTCCCAAAATATCTACCGTATAACTTGCCCCGGAAGGGATTATCTCTCCGGACAATACGGCCGCAAAGCCGTAAGCGGAATCTTCTTCTGCCAATGGAGCCGTGCACAGGGACGCCTCCACACAGATTTTTCCCGAAGAGGTGGCCACATGGCAGTAAATCGGCGAATCCGCATCCAAAACGCCGTCCGCTACCGCACCGGAAAGCCGGACGGAGCCGGTATAATCCCGCGCAAGATCGAAAGACGCCAAGCACGGCACATCTCCAAAAGCGTTCGGTAAATCGCGTACGGGCGCCGGAAGATTCGGCGTACGCTCCTGTAGCTCGGGCAAATTGCGCTCGGCAATCTCCACAATCACCGTGTCCGCCTGCTGTGCGTCAATCAGGCCGCAATCATACGGCACCGATTTGGAAAACAGCGCGGTGGCATAACTTTCCGCCAAAAAAGGCAGCAGCGCATTGCCAAAAGAATCGCGGTACATCACCAAAGAACCTTCCTGCCCCGGATTCTCTGTGCCAACCCGAATGCTTTCCACATCTTTTCCCAGCGTCATACGGTAATGAAAATCGGTTTCGTAAATGACATCTTCCCGCTTTTGCACCGCGCGGGGAAACAGCATGGTTTCCAAATCTCCTTCAAAGCACTTTTCCATATGCGTGCGTATGCCGTCGTAACGCTCGTGCGGTTTTTGAAGAGCGTCCAGCAGCGTATTGTAAGCCAAACAGGCGCCGCGGTTGTTCCAATGAGAATCGGTCGCGTGATACAGCGTTTCTTCTGATGAAGCCAACGCCGAATAGCAGTCGGCATACGGCACATCGCCCAAAGCGGAAACCAGTTTGCCCAGATTGCTCTCCGAGGTAACGGGAACATAGCGGTTCGGCATATGTTCCGGATAGAGCGAATTCTTATTCGGCGCCACGGTAAACAGAAAGTCCGCGCCCCGAGCCGACGCATATTCCCGCATGAGGGAAAGGTTGGTCACGATATTATGAATTTGCCGGTCGCTCAGCACATCATTTCCGAGGTAATCCGGAAGCGTATCGGAAAAATACAGCCATCCGTCTTTGCCGACAATCACGGAATCCTTGGAAGACTCCCCCAACAGCGCATTCAGTTTGGCATCGGCCGTGACCATTTGCTGCCGAAACGCAAAACGATCCGCAAAATATGCCCCAAGTTCTTTGAAATAATCGGCATTGATCTCGGCCTTGTCTCCCTGCGATGCGCTGTCCTGCGGCGATGTTTCGAAAAAACGGGGTACCGGGGCGGGAACGCGATTTTCCAGACCCTCTACCGGCTTATCGATCCCCATACACAGAAGCGGGGCAAGACTAGCCAGAAAGAACACGGCAATAAAGAGCAAATATCCCGCCGATTTCCATTTGTTCATCACAATGCTTCCTCAAAACTGAAAATAAATAAACGGATTGTACGTTCCGGTAGACAGACGCAGAAAACAGCATCCCATCAGCACAAACGCCGCGATATAACTCACTGCGGACAAAACCGGCCTTCCGTCCGCTAGCTGCCGCAGTTTCGGCAAAACCGGCATGGAGAAAATCAGGCCCGCCAGCAGCGCCAAAAGCAAAGACGGCACCAGCAGCGGCAGAAGAGCCGATTTTTGCTCGAGATTGAACGAAAATCCGGTGAACATCGACGCCAGCATATGACCGGCCTGTGTCAGCGTGTCCGCCCGGAAAATCACAAATCCGCACACCGCCACTAAACAGGTGTACAGCTGCCGAATCGGGCGGAATTTGATTTTCTCAATCGGCAGGATACCGGATTGCTCCAGCATAGAAAACAGTCCGTGAAAAAGCCCCCACAGCACAAAAGTCCAGTTGGCGCCGTGCCACAGACCCGTGCAGAAAAAGACAATCATTTTGTTCACCAACGTGCGCCAACGCCCTTTGCGGTTGCCGCCCAAGGGAATATAGAGGTATTCCTTAAACCAAGTGGAAAGCGAGATGTGCCACCGCCGCCAAAAATTTCGGACACTGTCGGCGACATAAGGATACCGAAAATTCTCCTTAAAATGGAATCCCGCCGCTGCCCCAATACCGATAGCCATATCGCTGTAACCACTGAAATCGTAGTAAATCTGCAAAGCGTAGCAAACAGCGGCAAGCCATGCCGCGGGAGCGCTGACCTGTTCCGCCGGCATGGCATAAATCGCATCCACCGCTACCGCCAATGTATTTGCAATCAGGACTTTTTTGGATAAGCCCACCATAAACCGCCTTAAGCCCCGCGCGGCTCCCGCCAAAGTGTGCGTGCGGGAAGTAATCTGATCGGCAATATCGTGGTATTTCACGATAGGCCCCGCGATAAGCTGAGGAAAGAGCAAAATATACAAAAACAGCTTATACGGATTTTTTTGCACCGAACCCGGATCCCGGTAAACATCAATCACATACGACAGCGCCTGAAACGTGTAAAAAGAAATGCCGATGGGAAAAGGAATATCCGGAACCCCGATGTGTAAACCGGTAATCGAATTGAATGTTCTGACGGCGAAAGCGCTGTATTTGAAGACGGCCATAATGCCGATATTCATTAAAACCGCCAAAGCCAGAAACCATTTGCGCCCACTTTTCCTGGCCACCAATCGGCCAAACAGGTAATTCATCAAACAACTGGCCAGCAACAGCCAAACGGCAACCGGCTCTCCGTAGGCGTAAAACAGTATGCTCGCAACGATGAGCCAGATATTTTTGGCGGTGATGCCCGGAAGCAGATAATACACAACCAGCGTCACCGGGAAAAACGCAAACAGAAATTCAACCGAACTGAATACCACCGAACAGCGTTCCTTTCAGTAAAAATGCAAAATATGCTGTCTCCACACAGGATTCCATAAAAATTGCGGCAACCCGTCCGGTCACCATTTGGCCCGCTGCTGAATGATATACGGGGTCCAGCCGTGCCCGCTTCCGTAGGTAAACTGGTAAGCGTTCAGCGTTCCGTAATGATTATCGTAATCCGGATCGTATACATACCGCACGCCGTTTATGACAATCTCTACCCACCCGTGCGGTGTGGTACCTCCCGACCGAGAGGCGCACTCCCCCGCCACCACGGTGGCGTCGTACCCAACAGCATTCGCAAGCGCGGCAAATCCTCCGGCAAACGTGTAGCACACACCTTTGTGCTCGGAAAGCATCAGCTCACCCTGAGCATATTGCCATCCTGTTTTGAGTGGAACATGTCGCGGATCGTATCCGCTTTTTGTGAGCGGAATATTGGCGGCCGCGCTGTAACTGCCGTTTTTGACAATGTACTCATAGCAGGCGCGCAGCTTTTGCGCTTTTGTCATGGAACCATTGGTGATTTGCGCCACAATCTGCTTGGCCAGACGATCCGCCTCTCCCTTCTTCTGCAACTCCGGTCGCACCAAAGATCCTTTCGGCACAACAACTTTGATGGCCCTCATCTGAAATCCGCTCGAAGTGTACAGATACACATGTGTGTTGTATTCTCCCGATTCATAATAGTGGTTCGATATATTCACCCGGTAAATCACCAAATTGCCGGTAACGGATCCTCTGGCGCTCTCACTTGTCTGCCACGATGACTGTATATCGTCCTGCCCGTTTGCCGTACTCCATGTCGGGAACTGCACCCGGTCTATCCCGCTAATGTTCCCGCTCAGCTCCACCCGGACGGTATACCCAAGCGCCGATACATCCACCGCTTTTACCGCGGCAATGGCGCATTCCACCGGCACCTGTATGCGTAGCGTATACCCGATGCGCGTGCCGTCATGCAAATAAACATAAATATGAGTATTGTATTCCCCGCCTTCATAACCGTGCGCGGAAACGTTCACTCGGTAAACCGCCGTGTTGCCGCTGATCACACCGCTTGCGGCGCGGTTATTCTGCCACGAAGACTGAATATCGTTTTGACCGCCCGCAGTTGTCCATGTCGGGAATTGCACCCGGTCAACCAAACCCATATCCCCGCTTATGGTCACCGTTACGGTGTACCCGTCCGCCGTGATTTCCGAAACTTCCGCTTTTTGTATTTTCGGCGTCACACCTTCGGGAGGCGTCACATCCTCGGGAGGCATCGATTCCAGCCCCGCCAAAAGCCGAAACGCTTCCTTCGCGTCGGCAACATCCACTCTCTCGTTGTGATTATAATCGACCGAAGCCACCTGCTGCGCCGAAAACTCCCGCTTACCCGACGCCGCCAAAAAAATCTCCGCAACATCCGAAAGATCGCACACGTCATCCCCCGTGATATCACCGAATTCTTCGGTTAAAGCCGATTCTGCCAGGCGGTATATATCCTTTGCATCGGCGATGGCTACTTTTCCGCTGTGATCGTAATCGGCCACGGCCGACTGCTTTACCGAAAGCTCCCGTTTTCCTGACGCCGCCCGGTACATCTCCGTGATATCCGAAAGCGTGCAAATGCCGTCCCCGGTGATATCGCCGAGCGCATCCAAGGTGAGCTCCTGTGCCGACGCTTTCGCGGGAAAAATCACCGCAAGCAGACACAGAAGCAGGAATGTTCTAACACCCCATGCAAGGGTTGTGCCCGATTGCTGTCGTTTTCGGTAAAACATAGGCTGGCTCCCTTCTGAAAACCGGCACCGCACGGCCGCCCTCATCGGGCAACCTGTTCGGGACTGAACCAAATTTTGCCCCACAGACCGGATCCGGCGTTTTTCCGGACATCACCATTTTACCCGCAGCTGCGCATGATACGGCGTATAACCGGTGGGATTGGCTTCGGTGAACTGAAAACCGCGGTAAGCGGGGTAATGGTATTTGTTATCGTATTGCGGATCGAACATATAAGTCTTCCCGTCTATGGTAATTTCTACCCAGCCGTGGGCGTTGTCGTGATAACCCTGAACGCCCGCCACCACGGTGACATCGTACCCGACGGCGTTTGCAAGCGCGGCAAATCCTCCGGCAAACGTGTAACACACACCTGCGTGCATAGACAGCATCCGTTCACCTTGGTAATATTGCCAGCCTGTTTTCAGCGGACTGTACCGGGGATCGTATCCTGCCTGACTTAAGTCACGGTGGGAAAGCGGACTGTAACTACCGTTCTTGACAATGTAATCGTAACAGGCATATAATTTTTGCGCTTTTGTCATGGAACCGTTGGTGATTTGCGCCACAATCTGCTTGGCCAAACGGTCCGCTTCTCCCTTCTTCTGCAGCTCCGGGCTCACGGAGCCTTGCGGAACAATCACTTTGATCGCCTGCATCTGAAATCCGCTCGAAGTGTACAGATACACGTGTGTGTTGTATTCTCCCGATTCATAATAGTGATTCGATATATTCACCCGGTAAATCACCAAATTTCCGGTAACGGATCCTCTGGCGCTCTCGCTTGTCTGCCACGATGACTGTATATCGTCCTGCCCGTTTGCCGTACTCCATGTCGGGAACTGCACCCGGTCTATCCCGCTAATGTTCCCGCTCAGCTCCACCCGGACGGTATACCCAAGCGCCGATACATCCACCGCTTTTACCGCGGCAATGGCGCATTCCACCGGCACCTGTATGCGTAGCGTATACCCGATGCGCGTGCCGTCATGCAAATAAACATAAATATGAGTATTGTATTCCCCGCCTTCATAACCGTGCGCGGAAACGTTCACTCGGTAAACCGCCGTGTTGCCGCTGATCACACCGCTTGCGGCGCGGTTATTCTGCCACGAAGACTGAATATCGTTTTGACCGCCCGCAGTTGTCCATGTCGGGAATTGCACCCGGTCAACCAAACCCATATCCCCGCTTATGGTCACCGTTACGGTGTACCCGTCCGCCGTGATTTCCGAAACTTCCGCTTTTTGTATTTTCGGCGTCACACCTTCGGGAGGCGTCACATCCTCGGGAGGCATCGATTCCAGCCCCGCCAAAAGCCGAAACGCTTCCTTCGCGTCGGCAACATCCACTCTCTCGTTGTGATTATAATCGACCGAAGCCACCTGCTGCGCCGAAAACTCCCGCTTACCCGACGCCGCCAAAAAAATCTCCGCAACATCCGAAAGATCGCACACGTCATCCCCCGTGATATCACCGAATTCT
The DNA here is from genome assembly GCA_964564305.1 of uncultured Eubacteriales bacterium. Taxonomy (GTDB): domain Bacteria; phylum Bacillota; class Clostridia; order Oscillospirales; family Acutalibacteraceae; genus RGIG1959. The sequence goes on along the minus strand of CAZMAM010000027.1, from coordinate 592 downwards.
TCGGTTAAAGCCGAATTTTGCGCCGCAGCCGTCACGGTAAAGTTCACTGCCATCACGCACAGCAGCAGGAACATTCCAAATCCAGCAAGCAGGGTTACCCATCTGCCCGTTGGCTTTTGCTTACTCTGAAACATACATTTGCTTCCTTTCAAAAAGCGGCGCGCGGCATATCGTAGACAAAAACAAAGGCCATACCGCACCAGGATTGTCGTGCAGATGCAGGATCGGATTTTTCGTCAGGCGAAATAAAAACCGCAGAGAATACTTTGTGTATCCGCGAGGATTTTTGGCTAAATGGCGGAAAAACTCCCACAGATGAGTAGACATTGCGCGCAAGCCCGGTTTTTGTGCGGTATTGCCCAAACAAAACAGCGGCGAACTTTTCGCCCGCCGCCCAACGCAGCATGCTCCCGACAGTCGGTATTTTACCACAAAAAAAAGGCCAGTGTCAATCGATTTGCCAAAAATAACCCGCACGCAGGCGGAACAAACCAGATAAATCGAAATATAATCCGAACAAAATCCGCAAAACAGGGCCTTCCCGAGTTTGCCACTTGATTAACAAAGATAGATGAAAAAATGTTGAAAAATA
>CAZMAM010000026.1:0-20992 GCA_964564305.1 uncultured Eubacteriales bacterium | reverse complement strand
CTGGATGACATCGGTTGTCTGAAAGAGACCAGAGTGCTGGTGGAAAATATTGGTTTGGAAAACCTGCATTTTACCAGCAATCACGCGTCCAACTATGTTCCGATTGACGGATATTTAAGCCGTGACAAAGCGCAGATTCTGGAATTGCTGGATGGCGCGATAGAAGGAGTTTTGCCTAAAAGGCCAGCTTCCCGGCGGGGACTTTAATATTCATCAGCCTGAAATCATATAATACCAAAAAGCGGTAAAGGTATGACAAATGATTGATGTAAGCTTTGATTTCACAACAGATAAGCCATGATATTGAGATGGATTTTGAAAAGAAATAAGTGATCATTGCAGGGAGCATCTAAGCCCGAGTGATAATCATTAGAAGGCATGCCTGTTTGGCCGGAACCTTTGAACTACGACCAATTTAGTAAGAGTCATGAAATTCAAGTCATTGTCTCAAGGCATGTGGGATGTATCGCTTTGCTGACGCGGTGATTGCGTCGGGTTACCGGGAAGCTGGCGGATCTCTTTTTGGCTCTGAAATCGCATTGGCCTTGAGTGCAAAAAGGTACGGTTCCGCCCGAAGATTTAGGGCAAACCCGTTTGCGGCGTGCCGGCGCGCGGCTTTTGGGGTATTGCCCATGGAAAGGAGAAATCGGTTTGAACGATCCCGAAATCGGCGCGCAGCCGCCGAAAAATTGGATCGAACGCTGGAAGAACCGGGAAAAAAAGGGAAAACCCGCCAATGCGCGGGATCTTCCCGCCCCTGTTTCCGAAGGGGGAAGCGCCGGTTCGCAAATGGCTGCCGAAATATTTGACCGCGTGTTCTTCGTGGATTATGAAAACGTCAATCGCGAAGGCTTAACGGGGATTTCGCAACTGACCGAACGCGACTGTGTGAAAATTTATTACAGCCGTTCTGCAGAAACCCTGACTTTCGGGTTGCACCGGCGAATTTTGGAATCGCCCGCGCGGTTTGAGTATACCAAAGTGCAGATGCCGATAAAAAACGCCATCGATTGCTTAATTTTGTTCGATATTTCCGATTATTTCAAGGCGAACCCGAACGCCGGATGTTTTATTGTTTCGCACGATAACGATTTCGATAAGGCAATAGAAGAATTTCGCGGCCGGGGATTAAAAATCAGAAAGATTCCATCCCTTGCGGAAGGGAATCAACCGGAACCGAAAGCGGCCAAGAAAAAGCCGGTGCAAAAAAGGAAACCGACCGCGTCCGAACCGGCAAACGCCCCTCAGCCCCCGGCGCCGCCCGCGCCATCCGCTGCGGTAAAACCGCAGCCGAAGCCGAAAGTTTCGGCGGTTGCCGTCAGGGCAAAGCGGGAGGCACAGATACGTTCTTTCTTCGAGGAACATTTTCAAGGCGAGGAATATGCGCATAAGAAAGAAGAGGCCATCAAAATATTGCTCACTTCCACCACAAAACTTCAGGTCAATAACCGCTTGATGAAAATTTACCCCAATGAGGTGGTCAGCGAGATGATTAAGGATTTGCGCCCGCTGATTAAAGATCTTCCCGGAAACTGAACGCCGGCGCGCATTTGGATCTGTGCGCGAAGTGACTTCAAGAGAAACATTCAAGACAAATCAAAACAAAACAAAAGGGAGAAGCCGTGAAAACAGCTTCTCCCTTTCTTCTTGGCTGCGGAACTAGGATTCGAACCCAGACAGGCAGAGTCAGAGACTGCAGTGCTACCCTTACACAATTCCGCACCGAACGCTCTTATTATACCGCATTTGAACCGTTTGTCAAGCTTTTTTTGGAACGGCAATCGCGGCGCGGTATGCCTGTATTCTGGTGGATTATGTAAATTTGGCTTATGCAATTTTTTCTTGCACTTTGCTGAAAGCAGTCAAATGGCGAGAGCGGGCAAGGAAGGCGGGCAAAGGAGGGAGAGGGGGGGGGGAAAAAATAAATGGGGAATAAATTCAGAGAAAAAAGAAAAGAGAAAAGTACACGCCGATAGCAAAAAAAGATAGAAAGAAAGAGCCTAAAACACGAAAAAGCGGGAATGCGGCCGCTTGGTTTTGGGTTTGCATCGCCGAAAAAACCGGAAAATGTAAATTTTGTAATACTTTTCGTTTTTGCCGTATTTTGGGCTTGCATTTTCTGAAAACGGGGGGTATAATAAAACCTGAAGTGGGGAAAAGTGCATCGAAATGAGGAAAAGTGGGGATTTTTCACTTTTTCCACCGAGTTTTCCACAAAATTTTCAAAGGAGGTGTACCGGCGATGCGCGGGCGGTATTTGCACAACATCGATCCCAAGGGCAGGGTGGCCATTCCCGCCAAAATGCGGGAAGAGCTCGGCGAAACTTTTGTCGCCGCGGTAGTGATGGAACCCTGTGTCTGCCTGTACACCGCCGAGGGCTGGGACGCCATGATGGCGCAGCTGGAACAGCTTCCCATGACCCGTTCCCGCCAGTTGCTGCGGTATCTTTCCTCCAACGCGGCAGATGTGAGTTTAGACAGCCAGGGCCGCATTCTCCTGCCCCGTCATTTGCTCGAACACGCCCGGCTGGAAAAAGAGGCGCTGATTATCGGCGCCGGAAAGGACCGCGCGGAAATTTGGTCGCCCGCCCTGTACGATCGCTCGGTAGGGGATATGACAGACGAACAGGTGGTTGCCGATTTTATGGCGCTCGGCTTGTAAATCTTGGTTTGCTTGCCGAAAAATCCGGTAAAATGGAATTGACAAGGCGATTGGCGAAAAATTCGTGTTTGGCGCCTTTATAAAAAACTTTGGGCAACCCCGACAGTTTCCGTTCACAACTTTTCGGGTTATTCGGCAGCAGAAAAGTTACAAAAAAGTTACAATAAAGGTTGCATCTTGTAACCGATTGTGCTATACTGAAATCACACAAAAAGTTGTGGTTAATGCGCGAGGGCGACCCGCTATCTTGTAACCTGAGGGGCGCGAGGATTTGAAGGAAACCGCCGGATATCATTGCCCGGTGCTGCTGCATGAAACCGTTGCAACACTGGGGATAGACCCTCAGGGCGTTTATGTGGACGGCACGGTCGGAGGCGGCGGGCATGCCGCGGCGATTGCCGAAAAATTAAAAGGCGGGCATTTATACGCCATCGATCGCGACCCGGACGCCGTTCAGGCGGCGCGGGAGCGGCTAAAGGGCCTTCCGGCCACGGTGGTTCAGGCAAATTTTACCGAAATGGCGCAGGTGCTCCGGTCATTTGGGGTGGAGCGGGTAAACGGTGTCTTGCTGGATTTAGGGGTTTCCTCTCATCAATTGGACGATCCGGCGCGCGGGTTTTCGTATCACCGGGACGCTCCGCTGGACATGCGCATGAGCTGTTCGGGTTTTACGGCGGCGGATGTGTGCAATACCTGTTCCGAACAGCAGCTTTGTGAAATTTTTACGCGGTTTGGTGAAGAAAAATTCGCGCGGCGCATTGCGCGGGTCATTGTTCGGGAACGGACCGCCTGCCCCGTGAATACCACCGGGCGGTTGGCGCAGATTATCCGGGAGGCGGTTCCCGCGGCGGCAAGGCGGGAAAAGCATCCGGCGCGAAGAGTGTTTCAGGCGCTGCGCATCGCGGTGAACGATGAACTCGGTGCGCTGTCCCGCGGATTAGATATTGCGTTCGATCGGTTAATTGAGGGCGGAAGATTAGCGGTGATTACCTTTCATTCGCTGGAGGATCGCATGGTCAAAGAGCGGTTCGCCGAATGGCGAACGGGGTGCATCTGCCCGCCCGAAAGCCCGGTTTGTACCTGTTTTCGCACGCCTGCCGCCAAAGCGGTGCTCAAAAAGCCCGTTCGGGCGGGTGAACGCGAACTGGAGCAAAACCCCCGGGCGCGCAGCGCCGGTCTGCGATGCGTGGAAAAATTACACGAACGGTACACAGAGAATACGGCGCGCCAATGAAAGGAAGCAGGGATATCCGATGGCAAAAGCATCTTCCGAAGCGTATGATCTTTCGCTGTTTGAAGTAAAAAGTCCCGATTTACATACGGTAAAATCTCCCGAAAAAGAAAAAAAAGAAGCGCAGAGAGCTCAAAAAGCCGAAAAGAAGGCCAAACGCGGCGCTCGGTTACGGACGGGAGCGATTTTGCTTGTCTTTGTGGGGCTGATGGTCGGTATGGTGATTTCCCGTATTCAACTTACGGAACTGAACGATAAAATCACCGATGCGCAGGAACAGCTCGGCATTTTGCAAAGCGAAACCAGCCGGCTGACCAATGAAATCGCCTCCAATACATCCGCCGAAAGCGTGGATGCGTATGCTCAGGCGAACGGAATGAGCCAGGCGGAGTCGTATCAAATCGAATACATCACGGTGGATGGCGAGGATCGGATCGAAGTCAGCGAGAGTGAACCGCAAAATGTGTTTGAACAAATCGGAGCGGCCATTTTCGGCTGGGGCGCCGAGTAAACATTTTCTCCCCGGGAAGGCACAGCGGTTCGTTTTGCGTGAAAAGCGTTTTTTGCGCGGAAAATCTTATTTTCGCGAAATCCGTGAAGGTTTTCCGAAAGCTGGATTTTCCCCAAAAGCCGGGTTTTTTAGGAACCGTTTATGAACGGGAGCAAAAGAATATACGGTTTGGCGCCGAGTCCGTTCGGCGCCGGATAACGAAACATTCAAACAGGCCGAAAGTGCCGGAAAACGGAATTTTCGTTTTTTCCGGGGCGTGGAGTGCCGCGTGACCCGGCCGGTTCAGCCGTATTTTCAAACATGTCGTACACACCGGGAGTTGGGATAATGCATCTTGACTCCTGTTTATTATCTGTAAGGGTGGTTATCTGTAAGGGTTTTCGGTTTTAAAAATTCGGCGTCTTTGCCGTTGTACGGCGCGGCAGCGAATTTTCCCGATACACCCGGTGGTAAATGCGGAAAGGAGGGCGAAAGGCGTGCGCAGGGAAAAAGGAGACAGTTCGGTTCGAGAGTCTTCCGCTTCGGCGGCAAAATCTTCCCGGCTGCCGACACGGCAGATGTGGCGGCGGGCGCTCATTGTGCTGATCGGCATTATTTTCGTCTCCTTTGCGGTGATTATTGCGAGGCTTGCGGTCCTGCAAATTGCGCAGGGGGACGATTGGCAGCGCAGGGCCACGCAGCAGCAGATGACCGACAGTATACTTTCCCCCAACCGCGGTTCCATTTACGATTGCCATATGGAAGTATTGGCGGAAAGTATGCAAGTGTGGACGGTGATTATGGATCCGCACAATATTGAGACGGAAGAACAGCGCACTGAGATTGCCGACGGTTTGTCCGGCATTTTGGAGGTAGACCGGGAAGAACTGTACCGCAAAACGCAGAAAACCGATTCTCAGTATGAAGTGGTAAAGCAGAAAATCGAGCGTCCGCTGGCGGAACAGGTGATTTCCTGGGTCAATGCGAAAAAATTGGACGGCGTGTTCCGCGTAGTCAGCGATTATAAGCGCACATATCCTTACGGTTCGCTTCTTTCCTGTGTTCTGGGCTTTATCGGCACCGACCAGTACGGTTTATACGGCTTGGAAGCGGAATATGAGGATGTGCTGGCGGGTACGGCAGGGCGTATTGTCACCGTTCAAAACGGAAACGGCGAGGAACTTTCCGGTTCGGTTTCATACGAGAAAACGGTGGACGCTCAGGACGGCAGCAGTCTGGTGCTTTCTATCGATCAGACCATACAGCATTACGCGGAAAAATATTTGGAAGAGGTCGTGCAAAACACGAAAGCGACCAATCGCGCGTCCGCCATTGTGATGGATGTGCGTACCGGAGCGGTGCTGGCGATGGCGACAAAAGGGGATTTTGACCCAAACGATCCGTGGACGGTCACCGACCCGAACGAAGCGGCGGCCATCGCCAAGCTTTCGGGGGACGAGCAGTCTCAGGCGCTGAGCGCTGCCCGGCAGAAGCAGTGGACAAACAAAGCCATTTCGGAATATTATGAACCGGGATCGGTTTTCAAAATGTTCACCACTTCCATGGCGCTGGAGGAAGGGGTCATCAGCGAGGAGAGCACTTTCAACTGCGAGGGCTTCGAAACGGTGGAGGACAGAACCGTCAAGTGCGATGTGTATCCCGGAGAGCACGGCATGCAGACATTGGCGGACGCCATTTGCAATTCCTGCAACCCCGCGTTTATTCAAATCGGGCTTTCTGTGGGCCGGGAACTGTTTTTCCGTTATTTTACCGGTTTCGGCTTTACCGAGCAGACGGGTATCGATATGCTCAGCGAAGGTTCCATCACAACCTCTCTGTACCACACCGAGGACGAACTGAATCCGGTGGAATTGGCGACCTCCTCCATGGGGCAAACCTTTAAGGTGACCCCGATACAGATGATTACCGCAATGTCCGCCATTGCCAACGGCGGAAAACTGATGCAACCCTTTGTGGTGCAGCAGATTCTGGACGCCGACGGAAATGTGGTTTCCAATACCGCCCCGTCCGTCCGGAGACAGGTGATTTCTTCCCAGACCGCGTCCCGCGTGGCGGCGCTGCTTGCCAACGCCGTGAAAAACGGCGGCGGGCGCAACGCGTATGTGGAAGGATACCGGATTGCCGGAAAAACGGGAACGTCTGAAAAAATCGATTCCGAAAAAGACAACCTCGTGGCGTCTTTTGGCGGATTCGCCCCGGCGGACGATCCGAGGGTGGCGGTTCTGGTAATGATCGATGAACCGCAGGGTCCAAATCGTTACGGCGGTTCTATTGCGGCTCCGGTCGCCAAAAAAATCTTTGCGGATACCTTGCCTTATTTAGGCATAGAACCCCAGTTTACCGAAGACGAGCTGGCAAAGCTCAGCGTGGTGATTCCGCCCGTGGAGGGGCAGGATATCGCCGCTGCCGAAACGGCCATAACGGGTACAGGCCTCGGTGTTCAGGTGCTCGGCGAGGGAACCGAAGTGGTTCGGCAAATTCCGGAAGCGGGTCAGGCCATCCCCAGAACCGGAACGGTGTATCTGTATACCGACGAAGCGAGTGTGTCGACCAATGCGGTTACGGTTCCGGATTTTACCGGATATACCCTTTCCGAGGCCACCGGTTTGGCTTCGCAGTTCGGTTTGAATATTCAGTTTACCGGAACCGGGCTGGAAACCGGGGAAGCGCATGTGAACACGCAAAGTGTTCCGGCATGGACAGAACTTCCGCGCGGGTCATTGGTGGAACTGGAATTTATTTACAACGATACCATACAGTAAAACGGTACCGCACGGTAAGCGTGATACCGCGCAGCAGAAACGGGGAAACGCGTATGACGATTTGGGATCTTTTGGAAGATATACCCGGCAGAGAATCGCTTGAAAAAAGTATCGCATCACTGCCGGCGGAGGGGCTTACCTGTGATTCCCGCCGGGCAAAATCCGGGGAAGTGTTTGTGTGCATCGACGGCACTTCTGTGGACGGTCACCGCTTTGCCGCGGAGGCGTTGGAAACCGGTGCCGCATTGGTGGTGACTCAGCGCCCGCTCGGCCTTTCCCGAGAACTTTGTGTTCCCTCCACCAGAAAGGCGTGGGCGCAGATGTGTGCCAACTGGTTTGGCAGGCCGGCGGAACATCTGCATTTAATCGGTGTGACCGGTACCAACGGCAAAACGAGCACCACTTATATGCTCAAGAACATCTTGGAGACGGCGGGGTATAAAGTCGGACTCGTCGGCACCATACAAAATATGGTGGGCGATCGCGTGCTGCCCTCCGGTCACACCACTCCGGATCCGTATGATTTGCAAAGCATGCTTTCTCTGATGGTTCACGAAGGCTGCACCCACGCGGTGATGGAAGTTTCTTCGCACGCGCTGGATCAGGACCGAGTGGCGGGCTGTGCGTTTGACGCGGCGGTATTTACCAATCTCACACAGGATCATTTGGATTATCATAAAACCATGCAGCGGTACGCGCAGGCAAAACGTCGGCTGTTTGCTTTGGCTAAAATTGCCGTAGTGAATGCGGACGATCCGTGGGCTCCCGTGATGTTGGAAGAATTCGGCGGGAAGACGGTGACCTTTTCCGCCGGAGAAAGCAAAGACAGCCGGGCGGATTTTACGGCGCGCGATATTCAGACACAGGCGGGCGGCGTTTCGTTTACGGTATGCGCGCAGGGCGAAACATACCCGGTGCAAATGGCGATACCCGGTCGTTTTACGGTATATAACGCGCTTGGCGCCGCCGCTGCGGCAAACGCCGTCGGGGTGGGCATGGAACGGATTATTCCGGCTTTATGCGCCTGTCGCGGCGTGAAGGGCCGGGCGGAAGTGGTCCCCGTCGACAGGCCATATACAGTGGTCATCGATTATGCGCACACGCCCGATGGGCTGGAAAATATTTGCAAAACCTTAAAAGACTGCGCGCAGGGGCGACTGATTGTTCTGTTCGGGTGCGGCGGGGATCGTGATACCGCCAAACGCCCGATTATGGCGGAGATTGCCGCAAAATATGCGGATTTGGTGATTGTCACTTCCGATAATCCCCGCACCGAACAGCCTTCGGCCATTATCCGGGATATTTTGCCGGGGTTTCCGCCGTCCTGCCCGTATACGGTGGTGGAAAATCGGGCCGAGGCGATTCGGTACGCGCTTTCGGTTGCCCGGCCGTCGGATACCGTTTTGCTGGCGGGCAAAGGGCACGAAACATATCAAATCCTCCCGAGCGGGGTCATTCATTTTGATGAGCGCGAGGTCATCGCCGACGCGCTGCGGGAGCAAGGCCATGAGTGATCCCGCGATGCGTCTCGTGGTGTGCGCCGGCACCGCGCTGGTCGGTTTTGTGCTGGCGGCGCTTCTGGGAAAAGTTGTTTTGCCCGCTTTGAAACGGATGGGGCTGGAACAAACCATTCGGGAAGAAGGTCCCAAATGGCATAGAAAAAAACAGGGAACGCCCACCATGGGTGGCGTCCTCTTTATTGCCGGAATGTCGGCGGCGCTTATTTTGGCGCTGGTGGTCTGTGAATTCTGGCTTCCATATCAGCCGCTGAGCGGCGTAATCCCTGCCGAGCGGGCAAGGCTGATTGCCGGGTTGTGCTTTACGTTTGCCTGCGGACTTATCGGGTTTGCGGACGACAGTATTAAAACGGCGCGCCACCGAAATCTCGGGCTGACCCCGCTGCAGAAAATTATTCTTCAGGTAATTGCCGCCGGCGGTTACGCCTGTGCGATGCTTTTGCTCGGGGACGGCGCCCGGGTGAATTTTCCGTTTATCGGGCAGGTGGATTTGGGTTTTTGGTACCTGCCTCTGTGTATTTTCTTCGCGGTCGGGTTTCCGAACGCTGTTAATCTCACCGATGGGGTGGACGGTCTGTGCGGCTCGGTGACGGGCGTGGCCTGCGTCGGGCTGACGGTTGCCGCGATTGCCACTGGGCATTTCGGGCAAAGCCTGTTTGCGGCGGCTCTGGCGGGCGCAATCGCTGGTTTTCTGGTGTGGAATTTGCACCCCGCCAAACTCTTTATGGGCGATACCGGTTCGTTGTTTTTGGGCGGAGCCGTCACCGCGCTGGCTTTCGGCATCGGTCAACCCGCGCTGTTGCTTGCGGTGGGCATTGTCTATGTGATGGAAACTGTTTCGGTCATTTTGCAGGTGACGTATTTTAAAATCACGCACGGCAAGCGCTTATTCAAGATGAGCCCGCTTCATCATCATTTGGAATTATGCGGCTGGAGCGAAAACAAAATAGTCGTTGTTTTCAGTGTGGTTACCGCTGCCTTTGGTGGCGTGGGCTTGATATTGCTCTGATGCGCAAAGGCAAGGAGGTGAATTCCCTTGGTTTTCTCCAGCATGATTTTTGTGTTTTTATTCTTTGCCGCGGTGATTGTGATTCACGGATCGCTCAAGAGCATCAGAGCCAAAAATATTTGTCTGTTGGTTGCTTCGCTGATTTTTTACAGCTGGGCGTCGTTCGGTTTTACGGCGATTTTGTTGTTTGAAGTGCTGGTATGCTGGGTGTTTGCCCGGATGATAGAAAACCGTAAAGGGAAAGTCCGGCGCCGGCTTTTGATTGCCTGCATCGCCATTCAGCTCTCGTTGCTGTGTGTGTTTAAGTATCTCGGGTTCTTCTTGGAAAATTTCCGGCTGATAACCGGCGTGCCCGAAATAATTCCGGAAATCGTTTTGCCGCTGGGCATATCCTTTTACACGTTCCAGCTGATTTCCTATGTCGTGGATGTGTACCGTTCCGAAGTGGATGCTCAGCAAAAATACTGGATGCTGCTGCTGTACGCCAGCCTGTTTCATCAATGTGTGGCGGGCCCGATCGTGCGTTACAGCGATTTATTTCAGGAGCTGCAAAAGCGCACGGTCACCACAAAAATGATGTCCAACGGCATTAGCCGCTTTACGGTTGGGCTGGCCAAAAAAGCGATTTTGGCGAACGCCTGCGCGCTGGTGGCGGACGCGTTCTTTTCCGGAGATGCTTCCGCTTTGGCCGGGCAGCCCGCCGCCGGTCTATGGCTTTCCGGCCTTGCTTATATGCTGCAGATATACCTTGATTTTTCGGCGTATTCCGATATGGCGGTCGGTATGGGGCTGATGTGCGGATTTTTCTATCCGGAAAATTTCCGTTACCCGTATCTTGCGCATTCGGTTACCGATTTTTGGCGGTGCTGGCACATGACCTTGAGCAGCTTTTTCCGGGATTATGTCTATATTCCCCTGGGCGGGAACCGCAGAGGATTGCCAAGGCAGATCTTCAATCTCTTTGTGGTTTGGCTTCTGACCGGGTTTTGGCACGGCGCATCTTGGAATTACGTCATCTGGGGCTTGTATTTCTTTGTGTTTTTGGTGGCGGAAAAGTTGCTCACGGCAGAGCGGCTTCAAAAAATTCCCAAGATTTTCAGGCATCTCGGGTTATTGGTTATCGTCTATTTCTGCTGGATTATTTTCCGGTTTGAGGATCTTTCCGCGCTCTGGACGGTGTTTAAAGGCTTATTTGGCTTAAACGGCAATCCGGCGGGCAACGCGGTTTCCGCGCTGACTTTTCAATCAAACTGGGTATTGCTGGCGGTGGCCGTATTGGCTTGTACGCCGATTGCCAAGCATTTAAAACAGTGGCTGAGGCACCGCAGCACCGATCATACGGCGGCATTGGCGGCGTATGCGACGGTAGATGTGGTTCAGCCCGTTCTGTTTTTGATTTTGTCTGCAATGGTGCTGACGGGCAACAGCTACAATCCGTTCATTTACTGGACGTTCTAAAGGCAGCATCGCACATAGATCGGCTTCCGCGCAATGCCTGCCCGTCTTCGGGCGTCTTTCCCGTAATTTAACTAAAAATCCTCGCGAATACACAAAGGTCTCCCAGCGGTTTTTGTTTCATCGGGCGAAAAATCCGCTCCTTGTTTTACGCACGACAATCTTTATGCGGTATTGCCTAAATAACACTGTGTTTAATGGTTCGGCATTCCGGGCATCGTTTCCGAAACGGAGATATGGAGATAATGAAAACAATCGGTAACGGCGAAAACAAAAAACTAAAAACGGTTCGCCGCGTAAAAATCGCCGCGTTTTTTGCGGTGTTGGGTGTGCTGGCCGTTATCGGATTGATGTGGTTTTTGCGCCCTGAAATTTCGCAGATAGAAAAGCGCGAACTGACCGAATTTCCAAAGTTTACTTTTGCGGGGCTGATCGACGGGAGTTTTGCGCAGGGCGTGAGCGAGTGGTATTCGGATACATACCCCCTGCGTGAACCGTTTATCCTCGGGGCACACGCGTTGGAATCGCTGTACGGAGACCGATCCGATCAAATTATTGTCGATCACCGCCCGGTCGATGATATTCCTCCCGTGCCGAGCAGCGGTGAATCCGTCCCCCCTACGTCTGCCACTTCGACCGAATCCTCCGAAACCACCGCGGCGTCCGCTTCTGCTTCCGTAACCGAGCCCACGGTTCCCGCCGATCAGGGAGCCGAGTGGTTTAACGATGCGGTGTTTGTTGGAGACAGCATATCGGTTATGCTGTCTTACTACGCCGATAACGGGTCGCTGGGCAACGCCAATTTCCTGTGTCAGGGCAGTTTGAGTTACGCAAACGCGCTGTGGGATTTGAACCAAAAAGGAAATGTTCACCCGACGTATGAGGGCCAAAAAATCACGGTAGACGAAGGCGTAAAAAAAATCGGCGCGAAGAAAGTTTTGATTATGCTGGGGATGAACGATGTCGGCATTTACGGAGTTGAAAGTTCCATTACGCATATGAAAACCCTTATCGGCAGAATCCGGGAAAAAAGCCCTGGGGTACAAATTTACATTCAGTCGGTGACGCCGATGCTGGAAAACATGCAGCGTGAAACGCTGAACAACGCATCCATCACCAAGTTCAACGGCCGGTTGCGGGAAGTGTGCGCCGAAATGGGCTTTGTTTATCTGGATGTGGCGTCCGTGCTGAAGAACGAGGCGGGGAACCTTATCCCGTCTTATTGCAGCGATCCGAAGGCGATGGGTATTCATTTAACTTATTCCGCATGTGCCCAATGGGTGACTTATCTGAAGCAGGCCTTGCATACGGCAGGGTAATCGGACGGCGGATTTTGCGAGGTGATTTTCGCCGACGGCCTCAGGCTGAATGACATCATTTTTGTCCGGGCCAAAGACGAAACCGCCGATGCGGATATCGCACAGCGACTGCAAAACGGCTGCAAAACGACCGGAAGACCAAATACGAAGGGAAGAAAAAGAAAAATGGCCGCAAAGGATCGCCAAAAAAATCCGGAGAAAACCCGCCTGTTTCATGCGGCGGGCAAAGTGGATCTGCCGTTTTTGGTGATTCTTCTGCTGCTGGTGGTGATCGGCCTTGCCTGTATGTTTTCGGCGGGCTTCGCCAATGCGTATTATTATCAAAAAGACAGTTACTTTTTTATAAAAAAACAGTTGGTGTTTGCTGTTATCGGGCTTGTGGCGATGACGGTTCTTTCGTTTGTGAATTACCGCATTTGGCATAGGCTTGCGCTGCCCGTGACGGGGATTTCGCTGATTCTGCTGGTTGTGGTGCTGTTTATACCCTCGAGTATCGGCATTCACCGATGGATTCCGCTTCCGTTTGTGGGGCAGTTTCAGCCGTCCGAGCTGGCCAAATTTGCCTTGATTGTGCTTTTTGCGCACATCATATCGCTCAATTATCGCGAAATGAAAACCTTTAAAAAGGGCTTTTTGCCCTTTATCCTGATTCTCGCCGTATTTTGCGCACTGATTTTGCGGGAGCCGCATTTGTCCGGAACCATTTTGATTTTCGCCATCGGCTGCATTATGATGTTTGTGGGCGGAACCCGGCCCGTATACCTGATCGGAACCATCATTTTGGGACTGATTGGCGTGTACGTGATGGTGTTTCAACTGGGATACGAACAGGACCGCGTGCAGGTCTGGCTGAACTTGGAAGAGGTTTACGCGCAGGATCGCGACGCGGCGTGGCAGACCATGCAATCGCTTTATGCGATAGGCTCCGGCGGTATTATGGGCAAGGGCTTCGGCAATTCCTTTGAAAAGCATCTGTTTTTGCCGGAACCGCAAAACGATTTTGTTTTTTCCATTGTGTGTGAGGAACTGGGATTTGTCGGCGCGGTGCTGATTCTTTTGCTCTTTGCCGCGCTGGTGTGGCGGGGATTTGTTATTGCAATGCGTGCACCGGATAAATTCGGATTTTTAATGGCCATCGGACTCACTTCTCAGATTGCGGTTCAGGTGGTCATCAATGTGGCGGTCGTCACCAATTTACTGCCGAATACCGGTATCAGCCTTCCGTTTTTCAGTTACGGCGGAAGTTCCTTGGTGATGCTGATGGCGCAAATGGGCATCATGCTGGCCATTTCCAAACAGCGCCGGGAAAAGAAATCGAAGCAGGATTCGGCTGAGCAGCCGACGAAATTGGTGCAGCCGGTGCAGGAAGGGATGTGAGCGCCGTGCGGATACTGATGACGGGCGGCGGCACGGCAGGACATATTCACCCGGCCATCACCATCGCGGATGCGCTGAAGCGCCGCTATCCGCAGGCGGAAATTTTGTTTGTGGGCGCCCAGGGCAAAATGGAAACGCAGCTGGTTCCGCAGGCCGGGTACCCCATCAAAGCTCTTCGGGTCAGCGGCTTTCGCCGAAAATGGACGCCTGCGGCCATTGGCCACAATATCGCCGCCGCGGCGCATGCGGTCACCGCTTCCGCCGCTTCGCGGTCCATTTTGCGCAAATTCGCGCCGGACGTGGCGGTGGGCACCGGAGGATATGTTTGCGGGCCGGTTTTACGCATTGCCGCCGAGATGGGTATTCCGGTGGTTTTGCACGAATCGAACGCGCTGCCCGGCGTGACGGTTCGCGCGCTGGCGCATGCCGCCACCGTTTGCCTTTGCGAGGAATCCGCAAGAGCGTATCTTCCCGAGGACGCCGATGTGGTGGTGACGGGAAATCCGCTTCCCCCAGAAAATACCCGCGTGGAGAAGGCAGATGCGCGAAACAAGCTTGGGCTGGACGATCGACCGGTTGTGCTCTCTTTTGGCGGCAGTTTGGGGGCCAAATCGATTAATGAAGCCATGACGGGCGTATTGGAGCGTGGACGGGGAAAAATTCAGTTTATTCACGGCGCGGGGAAAACGGGATTTCCCAAAATGTGTGAGGATTTGCGGGCCAAAGGTATTCCGCTGCACGGCGAGGGCATATGGGTCAGAGAGTTTATTGACGATATGGCGGAATGTATGGCGGCGGCGGATTTGGTGGTGTGCCGCTGCGGCGCGATGACTTTAACGGAGATTCAGGCGTGCGGCAAACCTTCTGTGCTGATTCCTTCGCCGTATGTGGCGGAAAATCACCAGTTTCACAACGCACAGGCGCTGGTGGCGCGCAAGGCCGCCGTGTGTCTGGAAGAAAACCGTCTTACTGCCGATACGCTGTGGGATGAAATCCGCGCGTTGATTGAAACGCCGGGGCGACTTGATGAAATGGGCGCGCACGCGCGGGAGGGCGCTTCTCCGGACGCGTTAGAGAAGATTGTGCGGGTTATCGCATCCAAACTGGGGAATAAGTCGTAAGGGCGGTGCACGGTATGCGCAAAACCCCGCGGGATAAGCTGGCAATGCAGCGCTTTTACGCGCTTGCCGTTATGCTGGTGCTTATATTGATACTGATTATCGGTTCGGTTGTGCTATGGATAATCACGCCCCGCCCCGCAGTTATCGACCCGCAGGCTCCGTTCGCGGTACAGGCGGTCACGCTGGAGGGCAATACCAAATATCGGGAAGATGCGGTGATTGGCATTTCCGGCGTGGTGGTAGGTCAGAACATCTTTTCCGTGAATACCTCCGATGTGGAGCAGAAGATTTTAACGACTTTTCCGTATTTCGAAACCGTGGACGTCCGTATGCTGCACTTAAACGAGGTGCATATCACGGTCACCGAGGGCACGGCGGAAGCGGCGATGGCTCAGGGCGGGAACTGGCTGGTGTTTTCTCATTCCGGCAGAATTTTGGAAAGCCGGGAAATCACCGGTGACCGGCCGGGCAAACTGGTGACGGTGAAAGGAGCGGATCCGCCGGAAAATACCCAAGGGGATCTTGTCCCGGGAAACGCCGTGATGAACGATTACTGTCTTTCGATGTATCAGACACTGATGGATTCCGCCGAGCGGTATGCGCTGAATTCGGTTACCGCCATAAATTTGAGCGATAAGAACGATTTGCAGCTCACTTGGGACGACAGAATTGTGGTTCGGCTGGGCAATTCCTCCAATCTGGAACATGAAATCGGTGTGGTGGCGGTCACCATCCCGAAAATTTTGAGTAAGCACGGGCAAAACGCTTCCGGCGTGCTGAATGTCAGCTCGTATTCCAACGATGCGCTGGAAAATCAGGCGATATTTACGCCGCAGTCCCTGCTTCCCACTCAGACAACGGCCTCCCGCCGACCGGCTCCCGGGGAAACCACAGCCGCGCCCTCCGATTCGGAAAACGGTGAAACCGATGCAACGGATGAAAACTCAGGCGGTGAAAACGGAGAAGACTTGAGCGAAGACGGTTCAGACGGGGACGGTGCAAACGGACAATCCGGGGAATCCGGCTTGGAAGACGAGGCGAACGGCGAACCCGATGCGGGCAACTGACGGAAATTTGTAAAAAATTCCGGTACGGGTGTTGAACTTGAGGGAAAATCGTGATATGATATTAAGTACTCTCGATAGGCATAATCCATTTCGCCCTTTTATGAGAAAATGTTAAGGCAACGCCGCATAAAGATTGTCGTTCAGAAAAGACGCCCGTATATGGGCAATAAAGGCGGTAGCCGGTCTTTGTGCGCTGTTGCCTTAAAACAGAAACGGTTATGGCAGGCCGCATAAAGGCATCAGCGCCTTTTGCGGTGTTGCCTTCAGATGAATCGGAGCAAGAAGGAGGACATTTTTAATGGCAATTCAAATTGAAAACGATTATTCGGGTAATGTACAGATAAAAATCGTCGGCGTCGGGGGCGGCGGCGGCAATGCGGTGGATCGTATGGTTCGTTCCGGGCTTCAGGGCGTTGAGTTTGTGGCGATAAACACCGACCGTCAGGCGATTTCCCGCTCGCAGGCGACATTAAAATTGCAAATCGGCGAAAAACTGACGCACGGCATGGGTGCCGGTGCCAACCCGGATAAGGGGCAGCGCGCGGCGGAAGAAAGCCGGGAAGAGATTGAAGCGGCGCTCAAAGGCACCGATATGGTTTTTATCACCGCCGGAATGGGGGGCGGCACCGGAACGGGAGCCGCACCCGTCATTGCGGGCATTGCGCGGGATTTGGGTATTCTCACGGTAGGAATTGTCACCAAACCTTTTGCTTTTGAAGGGCGCAGACGCATGGAGCAGGCGGAACAGGGCATTTCCGCTTTGCGGGAGCATGTGGACAGTCTGCTGGTTATTCCCAACGAGCGCTTAAAGATGATTACCGATCAGCGCGTGACATTGGCGAATGCCTTCAATATGGCGGATGATGTTCTGCGCCAGGGCGTTCAATCCATTTCCGATCTCATTACCAGCCAAGCCATGGTCAATTTGGATTTCGCGGACGTTACGGCCATTATGAAAGATGCGGGGTACGCGCATATGGGATTTGGCCGTGCCGGAGGCAAAGACAAAGCGACCGAAGCGGCGCAGCGCGCGGTGGCCAGTCCGTTGCTGGAAACATCCATCAAGGGCGCTCACGGCGTGATTATCAACATCACCTCTTCGCCGGATGTGGATTTGGAAGATGTGGATACCGCGGCGTCCTTAATCAGCGGAGCGGCGCATCCGGATGCGAACATTATCTGGGGCATGGCGTTCGACGATACGCTGGATGACGAAATGGTGGTTACGGTTGTGGCGACCGGTTTCGATGAAAACGGCGGCGGGTTCCCGGCGGCTTCTCTGGACGAAATTCCGGGGTTCTCTCCGTTGAAAGAAGCGGCTCAGGAAGACGACAGCGACGGATTCGACGAAATTATGAACCTGTTTGGCAACAAACACTGAATCACAGCGGTTCCACGGGGAGGGTTCGCCCTCCCCGTTTTTGAAAGATTCGAGGCCATCGGCCGCTGTTTTCGAATTTGGCAAGCGGGTGTCGGATCCCCGCAGATGTGCGCGTAGTTTACAGGTTACGGTTCTTCAGCGACAGGGGAGGTCGGAGTTTCAGTGACATTACCGCTGATGACGATAGACAGGGTGATTCGGCGCGGATTGGAAGAGGATATCACCTATTTGGATGTGACCACCGATTATCTGATTCCGGAAAACGCCGTATGCGCGGCAAAATGGACAGCGAAAGCGGACGGGATTATTTGCGGGTTGGAAATTGGCTTTCGTGTTTTTGCCCTGATGGATGATCGATTTACCGTTGACGGTTCTTTACACGATGGGGATCCGGTGAAGGCGGGGCAGGAGGTTGCCCGGTTTCACGGATCTACCCGTGCGTTGCTGAAAGGAGAGCGCACGGCGCTAAATCTGCTGCAGCACCTTTCCGGAATTGCGACGGCGACGGCAAAAGCCGTGAAGGCGGTTGAAGGTACTCGCGCGCAAATTACCGATACTCGCAAAACTTTGCCCGGACTGCGTGCGCTGCAAAAATACGCCGTGACGGTGGGCGGAGGAAAAAATCACCGTTTTAATCTTTCGGACGGCGCTATGCTCAAAGACAACCATATCGATGCCGCCGGAGGAATTCCGCAAGCGGTGGCTGCTTTGCGCGGAAAGATAGGGCATATGGTGCAATTGGAAGTGGAAACCCGCACTTTGCGGGAAGTGCAGCAGGCGCTGGAATCCGGCGCACAGGTGATTATGCTGGACAATATGCGCTGTGAAGAAATGAAACAGGCGGTAGAATACGTCCGCGGACGCGCCCTGTTGGAAGCAAGCGGAGGTATTACTTTCGAAAATCTTCGGGAAGTGGCGCAAACCGGTGTGGACATCATTTCTCTCGGTGCACTGACGCATTCCGTACAGGCTTTGGATATTTCCATGACCGTAGACAAGCAGCCCGAAAAAGCGCTTTAACGCGCGCCTGTGTTGCCGGTATCATTGCTCTGCTTTTTATGTTGGCAGGGCCGGCAGCGGAACACGGCGCTTGGCAGGGAACTGACGAACAGTAAATAAGCCGTGAGGATCAGGTCAGTGACCGGAGTCGGTGTAGTGAGGCTCTCGGAAAATGGCCGCAAACTTCCGGAATCGGGGGCATAGATGGTGCCGCAAAAAGTCATGGCGGCAATGAGCGGCGGCGTGGACAGCTCGGTCGCCGCTTTGTTGTTGCTGCAGCAGGGGTATACCGTCAGCGGGGCAACCATGCGCCTGTTTGCCAACGAAGATATTGAAATTCATACCCGCACCTGTTGTTCGCTGGAGGATGTGGAGGATGCCCGGTCGGTTTGCGACGGCTTAGGCATACGCCATTATGTGTTCAATTTTTCCGATTCGTTTCGCACGGAAGTGATGGAGCGCTTTGCTGCGGGGTATCTTCGCGGCGAAACCCCGAATCCCTGTTTGGATTGTAACCGTTTTTTGAAATTTCGCCGGTTTTTGGAACGCGCCCGCCTGCTGGGCATGGACGCCATTGCGACCGGTCATTATGTCCGGGCCGAATACGATTCCGGGAGCGGAAGATGGCTGCTAAAGAAAGCGGCGGATTCGCGCAAGGATCAATCCTATGTATTGTATTCTCTTACGCAGGATGAGCTGGCGTCCACGCTGTTTCCGCTGGGCAATCTTTCAAAATCACAGATTCGGGACATTGCCTCGGCGCACGGATTTGTCAATGCGCACAAGCCGGACAGTCAGGATATTTGCTTTGTTCCAAACGGAGATTACGGTTCTTTTTTGGAAAATCGCATGGGGGTTTGTTGTCCGCCCGGCGAATTTTTGGACGAGAACGGCCATGTACTCGGCGCACACCGGGGCATTCACCGATACACGGTCGGCCAGCGTAAAGGCTTAGGTGTTTGTGCTCCGGCGCCGCTGTATGTAATCAAAAAAGATCCGGTGAAGAATCAGGTGATACTGGGCCCGGCCGAGCGATTGTATTCCCGAACGCTTCGGGCGGCGGATTGCAACTGGATAGCGATAGACCGGCTTACCAAAACGCTGCGCCTTACCGCGAAGGTGCGGTATTCTCAACGGGAAGCCGCTTGTGATGTTTCTCCCATCGATGAGCATACCGCAAATGTTGTATTTTGCGAGCCGCAGCGCGCCATTTCCGCCGGACAGGCGGTGGTGTTTTATGAGGGCGATACGGTTATCGGCGGAGGGACGATTGCCAAAACACTGGAGGGATAAAGACAATGCAAACCGTTGCGGAAATGCAACGTGCCATTTGCGCGTTAAAAAAAGAGAAACAGGTTGCCATTTTGGCCCACAGTTATCTTTCTCATGAAATTTTGGAAATTGCGGATGTGACGGGGGATTCCTTTGCTTTAAGCGAGGCGGCGGTCAGGTTGCCTCAGGAAACGGTTCTGATGTGCGGCGTTCGGTTTATGGCGGAAACGGTGAAACTGCTTTCTCCTCAAAAAACCGTGATTTTGGTTTCCCCCGATGCGGGATGTCCTATGGCCGAGCAGATGGACAAAGAGATGATTGAAGCCTATAAAGCGGCAAATCCGTCGGTTACGGTGGTGGCGTACATCAATACAACCGCAGAACTCAAAACCGTTTGCGATGTTTGTGTAACTTCTTCTTCGGCGGTAAAAATTGTCAAGGCCCTGCCGGGAAAGGACATTTTGTTTATTCCCGACTGTAATCTCGGCAATTATGTTCAAAAACAGGTTCCGGAAAAACATATTCAGTTGCTTCAGGGCGGCTGCCCGATTCACGCGTCCGTCACGCGCAAAGAAACGATTGCCGCCAAAGAAGCACATCCCGGCGCCAAATTACTCTGTCACCCGGAATGTATTCCCCAGGTGCTTAAATTGGCGGATTTTGTCGGATCTACGGCGGCAATTATGCGTTTTGCCGAAAATTCCGAAGACAAGGAATTCATTATCGGAACGGAAACCAGCATTGTATCCCATCTGCAGTACGCCTGCCCCGGGAAAAAATTCTACCCGCTGTCCAAGCATCTTCTCTGCCCCAATATGAAACTGACTTCCTTGCCGAATGTGCTCTCTGCGCTTCGGGGAGAAGCCGGGGAAGAAATACGGCTTTCGGAAGAGGTTTGTCAAAGCGCGCGAATCTGTATTGACCGTATGATCGCGTTAGGTTAGGGCAACGCCGCACAAAGATTGTCGTTCGTGAAGCAAGGAGCGGATTTTTCGTCAGATGAAAAACCGCAGGGAAACCTTTGTGTATTCGCGAGGATTTTTAGTTAAATTACGGAAAAGGCACCCGTGGATGGATAGGCATTGTGCGGCAGCCGGTCTTTGTGCGGTAATGCCTTAGATGAATATCTGTCGGTCATACACCGAAAGCTGTGCCTTAAGCGTGTGGCTGACGTACAAGCCCCGTTATGCGGTATTGACTTTTCTTTTTTTCATAAGTTTTTTCGGTCCTGCGACTCGATATAGCGTCGGATATTTGTCGATGACACCTCCCTAATGCTACAGGCGAAATATCCGTCCGACCAAAAAAT
>CAZMAM010000025.1:0-21859 GCA_964564305.1 uncultured Eubacteriales bacterium | reverse complement strand
TTGGTGCGGATAAGAGGACTTGAACCTCCACCGAGTTGCCCCGATTAGAACCTGAATCTAACGCGTCTGCCTATTCCGCCATATCCGCACATTTTCGTATTGGAACATTGCGCAAGGTTGCCCAAAAAGAGAACCCCGACGACTATCGGTATTATATTCCCCAAATTCCGGCTTGTCAAGTCTTTGCGTGGACTTTTCACAAAATTTCCGCATCGCCACCGTCTGTTATCGATTTGCAGCGATAAGTTTTGGCTTTTCCGGCACCAAACGGCTCGCCGGCAGTACGCACCGGCCACAAACAAAGCGGACATGCTTTTTTAGCCGGCCCCGGCTTTGAAAAAACAGCTCTCGGATGCCGAAATTGCCCGGCGAGCGGATTTTCCTTGCATGGAACGCAAGATTATGCTATACTCTTAAGGAAACACCGCACAAAGACCGGCTGCCGCGCAATGCCTACCCGAGCGGCCGGGCGTCTTTTCCGCAATTTCGCTAAATAACCTCGCGAATACACAAAGGTTTCCCTGCGGCTTTTGTTTCATCTGACGCAAAATCCACCTGCCGCTTTTCTAAACGACAATCTTTGCGCGGTATTGCCTGAAATACTTGAAACCCGAATGTAGAAAGGGGAGACACCGTATGCGCTTGCCGTGGGCAATACTCACAGCTGCGGCGCTGATATTGCTTGCCGGATGCGGCGGAGAACCCGCGCCGGTGGAAAACGAGACCACCACTCTTGCGGCGCCGACCGAAACCACTCAGGCACCCCCCTCCACTACGCTGATCGGGTCGCTGGATGCCAGCGAAATGATCGTTCGGGAGGGGCCCGGCCTGCAATACGCCGCTATCGGCGGAATGGCTCGGGGAGAAGCCTTCACCGTTGTCGCCAGAGAAGGCGACTGGTACCGCATTACCTTTGGGGACGGATTCGGTTATATTTCCGCCCATTATGCCGATATCGAGGGCTCCCCAAACGCCTCCGAAATGCTCTCTACGCTCATCACCACCGCGCCGCCCACCACCGCACCGCCCGCGACGTCCCAGACAACGGGCACAGCGCAAGGCTCCTCCACGGCCGCTCCCACCGCCGCGGGCGCGGCTCCCGGCTAAGGCCAATTGAGGCGCACATAAAAATAATCCGGCCGGTCTTCGCCCGCTTTTGCCCAAAAGGACACCGGGAGCCACATAGCGTTGATTTTGCATTGATTTTAACATAAGGGGTTATGCATTATGTCCGGACATTCCAAGTGGAATAACATCAAGCGTAAAAAAGAAAAAACCGACGGCGCGCGCGCCAAAATCTTCACCAAAATCGGGCGGGAACTCGCGGTCGCCGTCAAAGAAGGCGGAAGCGCCGATCCCGCCGCCAATTCCCGCTTAAGAGACTGCATTGCCAAGGCCAAAGCCGCTAACGTTCCCAACGACAATATCGATCGGATTATCAAAAGGGCCGCAGGCGACGCCAACTCCGAAAATTACGAGGCGCTTTGCTATGAAGGCTACGGCCCGTGCGGCATTGCCGTCATTGTGGATACCCTTACCGACAACCGCAACCGCACGGCGGCCGAAATGCGGCATTATTTCGATAAATACGGCGGAAATCTGGGGCAGAGCGGATGCGTTTCCTTTTTATTTAAGCAAAAAGGCATTCTGGTGCTGGAAGCGGAGGGTCTAAACGAAGATCGGGTGATGGAAGACGCGCTGGAGGCCGGAGCGTCCGACTTTACCTCCGACGGCGATGTACTGGAAATCACCACGGAACCGGAAGATTTTTCCGCCGTTCGGGATGATTTGGCGCAAAAGGGATATTCGTTTGTTTCCGCCGAACTGGAAATGGTTCCGGATGTGTATGCCCAAATTCCCGATCCGGAATCGCGGCAAAAGATGGATAAATTGCTGGAGATGCTGGACGACAACGACGACGTGCAAAATGTCTGGCACAACTGGGATAACCCGGACGGGGACGAGGAATAATTCTTTTCTGCCCCCCGCGCGCACGCAAAATCTCGCGCGCGCATAGCCCTGTTTGCTTCGTGCGTATTTCGTGCATACAACAGATAAAAACAAACCAAAACAGGCAATAAAAAACCGCTCATCCCCACTGTTGGGAGAGCGGTTTTTTTAGGCCAAGCGCCACAGGCGGCGCGAAAATTTTTCGTAATATTCTAAAGACACTTTGACTTCCGGCTTTGATTTCCAGGTGGGGCTTTAAGGCTTTAAAAAGGCGTTCGGGCCCTGAGCTTACTGTTTGGTGTAAAAAATGTCCAAGATAAGCTCAAATACCTGTTCATCGTCCAAATGATATTCCGCGTACCTGTCTTCCCCTCTGACCACTTCGCCGGGCAGCGTATGGAATTGCAAAGCGGAATTTTTGCTGAGCACCACCGTGGCGAGATACGCGACACGCGTCGCGTTTAAGGAAGTCACCGAATGTGCTCCCGCTAAGCGAAACAGCGAAAGCGGAACCTGAATATCTTCGCGAGATTCCTGCAGCGCCTTGGCAAAAAAGGCGGAAACATACTCTTTTTGCCTTGCCATGCGGTAGTTGTTGGAATCGAGAAAATCGGTGTTGCGGTACCGCACAAAATGCACCGCATCCTGCCCGTACAGCGTGACCGATTCCCCCGCCTGATGGAATATGCCGTCTTCGGTTTCAAAATCCTCCGGCAAAGTCACGGTAACGCCGCCGATCGCATCGTTTAAAATACCGATATTCTCCAAATCCATCGCGTAATACGTCTGAATCGGCAAACCGTATAACAGCCGGGAAACCGCCTTGCACATATTTTCACAGCTGGATTCCCTGCCGTCGCCGTAAGCATACGCAAGGCACAGCTGCGTGGTGGTTGTGTCGATATACTGGCCGCCGACGGCATAACGGTCAACCTGTGCCATACTGTCCCGCGAAATGGCAATCACATCCATTTCACCCGTGACGGTATCCAGCGACAGAAGGAAAATTCCGTCCGCCTGCCCGCCGCCTCCGTTCAACCCGTCTTCCGTTCCGAGTTCGGTCTGATCCGTCCCCATAAAGAGAATATTGGTGCGATTTTCATTAAAAACATAAGTATTACCCTGATATTCCACCTTCTGGCCGTTATCCGAGGCGCTGACATCCGGATTGGCCGGAGGAACCAACGGGCTTTCCGCCTCCACACTGGGCAGCATCTGCCGCCTGCCTATCTCCTGCATCACCGCAAACGTACCCACCGCGACAACCAAAACGCCAAGGAGAGAAAGCGCCACGGCGAGCACCGCCCGCTTGGTTTTGCTCATATGATGGTGGTGGTGACGATGACGGTGATGATGGGCAGAGGAAGAGGAAGAAGACGATGCCGACGAATGATGATGATGCGGGGTACTCTGCGGCTGTAGCACCAAATCCTCCGCGCGCATATGATGATGGTGATGCTCCTGACCCGACGACGCCGATCCGGAAGCGCTGTGCGCCCCGGAGGAAGAGGACGGTTCCCCCGAATGATGATGATGCGGGGTACTCTGCGGCTGCAGCACCAAATCCTCCGCGCGCATATGATGATGCCCCTGACCTGTTTCGGCGGAGCTTTGCGCCGTACGCGCCGGAATATCGATTGAATCGGTTTGAGGCGCGGCAGAAGAAGAGGAGCGCAACAGTTCCTCCACTTCGTCGATCAGTTCCTGTTCGGATTCATGTTCATTTGGTTGGTTGATCATCGGTCAATACTCCTTGAACAAGATAGCGGTAATCGTGTGAATACCCGACGCAGGTACTCAAGGTGACAATCTTATCGTTCAGCCCAAGCGTAATGCCCTCCCGCTGATGACAGGACATCGTGCGGGGAGAACGCGCTTCCTGAAGATACGCCGCCCAAACCGAATCGTCGGAAAAATTAAAGGAATTGAGCAAATGGCGGTTATCGTATTCGTACGCGGCAAAAATCGTATACGTGAGAATATGCCCGGGCGTATAGACGGTGAAGGTGGAGTTTTCGTTAAAAAACTCCTCGTCCTCAAAATAATGCAAAGTTCGGAACATTGTTCCGTTTAACATATTGTGCCCGTAAAGAACCGTCATTCGATCGGTAAAATCGCGCGCGTTCTGCTTTTCACTGTATATCATGCCGGCAAACTCGTAATTCTTATAGATATTGTGATTCAGATAAAAGGAATCGTCCTGATCGGTCGCCTGTGCCACGGGGTAATCGATATTGGTGTTCGGCACATGCAGCCACGCACAAACATCGGGATTGGTTGCCTGAAGAGTGGCAAAATCAACCGGATTATCTACCAGCGGACGGGTGGTTTCGGTGGGTTCGGCAGAAGTCGGCTCAGTGACGGGGACTGCGGTAGTTGCAACCGGTTCCCGCTCTACCGGCGGCGCCTGCGTTCCGCTTTGCCAATACCAGGCAAAAATGCCAATCCCGACCCCAGCCGCAATCACCAATACCACCGTGACGAAAATCCAAACGCCGCGTCTGCTTTTGCGTTGCTTAGACATGACACTGTTCCTTCCTCTGTATCTATTGCTGTATCTGCATCCGTAATCTGTGACCGTTGAACCACTACCCGGCCTTCCCGGAAAGCGCACAACCGGCTTACCCTGCGAACTTGCCGACTCTCCTACTTACAACGGGACACACCCTCAAACAAGCCGGTGAACAAAACACGCAAATTGTGCCCGTTCACGCCGCGCGGAATATAGTGATGAAATATAAGCGGTTTCTATCCGAACAAAGAGCCTCCGCTTTTCATGCGGAAAAGCAGAGGCTTTGCTTTGTGTTCGTTAATTTAATTGCTGTGACGGCTTATTTGGATTTGGAAGCCTTTCTTGCGGTCACAACCGCCAGCGCAACGCACACAACCGCCGCGGCAGCGATAGCCATCATGTAAACAAAGCTTTCGGTCACAGGAGAAGTGTTCTCACCATTTTCACCAGGAGCCTGTGTACCCGGAGTCTGGGCTGCTTCAAACGGAGTATCGGAACCGACAATGGCATACTGGCTGAAGTGAGACACGGTGAACTTCAACAAATCGCCCTCAACAACCACATCATGAGTTTCTTCAGGTTGCGGAACAAAAACCACCTGATAGAACTGATATTGTTTGTCCAGTAAACTCTTCGGCACGGAGATAGTCACATTTCTACCCTCAACCGGAACAACCTCTCCATTGCTGTCCTTTTCTACGTGGATCTCGATCACACAGGCAACCGTACCGGCTGCGGGGCTGAAATCCGGAGCACTCGCCAATTCAACAACCAGGTGTACACCGTCTCCAAGGGACTTGTCAAAATGAGCAGTAACACCGTTCTCGGCTTCAAGAGTTTGACCATCCGGGCTGGGCGTTTCGGCCGCGAATACAGGAAGAGCTATCGCGCAAAGAAACACCACAGCCATCACAACTGACATCAGTTTTTTCATTTAAATTCCTCCTTAGCGTATTTTGAAAAAACTTTACCTCTGTAGGGCATCTTGTATTTTACCACCGGATTTCGGGGTTGTCAACCTTTTTTTCGTTTCATTTCCCGCGATTTGCCAAATTCACGGCAATTCCACGCTTGAAAAGCCGCCATAAACGGAAAAAAGCGGGTTTATACGACATATTCGGGAAAATCCGGGCGGAATCCTACCGGCCAAAAGCCGGGCAAAAACTCCTTTTCGGCTTTTTTATACCAAATCTTTATACCAGCTCGATGATGGCCATTTCGGCGGCATCGCCCCGGCGTGCGCCCGTTTTCACGATGCGCGTATATCCGCCCCGGCGTTCGGCGTATTTGGGAGCAATTTCATCGAACAGCTTTTTGGCGGCGGATTCTTTGGTCACAAAGGAGAACACCAGACGTTTATTGGCGAGAGAAGGCTCTTTGGCAACGGTAATCATTTTTTCCGCCATCGAGCGAACCTCTTTGGCACGGGTGACCGTGGTCTCGATCCGGCCATTCTCAAATAAAAATGTCACCATAGCGCGCAGCATCGCCATTCGTGAAGCGGACGGCCTGCCGAGCTTTCTGGTTCCGGGCATATTGATTCACTCCTTTACTCGTCGTCCTGTTTCAGACTGAAGCCGAGAGAAGAAAGTTTGTTGACAACTTCTTCCAGCGACTTGCGGCCCAAATTGCGCACCTTCATCATTTCGTCCTGCGTTTTGTTAATCAAATCTTCCACGGTGCTGATACCGGCGCGCTTCAGGCAGTTGAAGGAACGCACCGAAAGATCCAGTTCCTCGATGGTGGTTTCCAAGACTTTTTCTTTCCCCGTATCGTCCTTTTCCACCATGATGGAATCGCCCGTGTAGGGCTCTCCGGAAAGATCGACAAACAGATTCAAATGCTCGATAAGCACTCTGGCGCCCAAAGATACGGCTTCCTTTGCGGTGACGGTGCCGTTTGTCCAGACATCCAGCGTAAGCTTGTCGTAATCGGTGATTTGCCCCACACGGGTATTTTCCACCGTATAATTGACTTTGGTCACCGGGGAATAAATGGAATCGGTGGGAATCACGCCGATGACCGGATCCATCAATTGTTTGTTGCGCTCCGCCGGAACATATCCGCGGCCTTTATCCAAGATAATCTCCATTACGAGATGCGCGTTGTCGCCCAGCGTGGCAATATGCAAATCCGGTTCCAGTATCTCCACTTCGCTGTCGCATTTGATGGAACCGGCGGTCACTTCGCACGGACCCACGGCATCGATATAAACGGTTTTGGGCGCGTCGCCGTTAATCCGCGCGATAAGCCCTTTTATATTGAGGACAATCTCGGTGACATCCTCTTTGACTCCCTCCACAGTGGAAAATTCGTGCAGAATACCGTCAATCTTAATGGCGGTAACCGCAACCCCCGGAAGGGAAGAAAGCAAAACTCTGCGCAGACTGTTCCCCAAAGTGGTACCGTATCCGCGCTCCAGCGGTTCCACCACAAACGTGCCGTGCGCGCCGTTTTCGGAAAGTTCATTGGCTTCGATCCGGGGCTTTTCTATCTCAATCATGCAAAAACCCTCCTTTGTCCCTGCGCCCGCGCAAAAACGCGCGTCGCCGTAAGCTGCCTTCGGGATGACCCGCCAAAGGTCGGTTATTTGGAATACAACTCGACAATGAGGGTCTCTTCAATCGGCAGATCGATTTCATCCCGGGCGGGAAGCGCTAAAATCTTCGCTTCCTGCGTATCCCGGTTCAAATCCATCCATTTCGGCACGGGACGGCCGCCGTTGGATTCGATAACGGACTGAATCAGCCCCAAGGAACGGCTCTGTTCCCGAAGCGAAACCACCATACCGGGCTTAACCAGGAATGAAGGCACATTGACCTTGCGCCCGTTCACCGTAAAATGCCCTTGAGTGACCAATTGGCGCCCCTGCGCACGGGAACTCGCAAATCCCAAGCGGTACACTACATTATCCAGACGGGATTCCAAAAGACGAAGAAGGTTTTCGCCGGTAACGCCCTGCATCTTCACCGCCAAATCAAAATAGTGACGGAACTGGCTCTCCTGAACGCCGTAATACCGTTTGGCGTATTGCTTGGTGCGCAACTGCCTGCCGTATTCCGAAACTTTTTTGCGCCCCTGCCCGTGCTGGCCGGGTGCGTAATTACGGCGCTCCAAAGCGCACTTGCCGGTGTAGCAGCGTTCTCCTTTTAAAAACAGTTTCTGTCCCTCGCGGCGGCACTGTCTGCACACCGCACCGGTATATCTTGCCATATTGCGATTACCTCCTGATCGTCAAACGCGTCTTCTTTTGGGAGGACGGCATCCGTTGTGCGGAATGGGGGTGACGTCTTTGATCATGGTGACCTCCAAACCGGCGGACTGCAAGGCACGGATAGCGGCTTCTCTGCCCGCCCCGGGACCCTTGACATATACTTCTACCGTCTTGAGCCCGTGCTCCATTGCCGCCTTTGCGGCGGTTTCCGCAGCCGTCTGCGCGGCAAACGGAGTGGATTTCCGGGATCCGCGAAATCCCAGTTCTCCCGCACTCGCCCACGAAAGCGCATTGCCTTGAAGATCGGTCAGTGTAACAATGGTATTGTTAAACGTGGACTGAATATGCGCGGCGCCACGCTCGATATGCTTGCGTTCCCGGCGACGGCGAGTCGCCCCTTTGCGCGCCGTGGTCTTTCCAGCAGCCATAACTTTCTCCCTCCTGCTTACTTCTTCTTATTGGCGATGGTTTTCTTGGGGCCTTTGCGGGTTCTGGCATTGGTTTTGGATCTTTGCCCGCGCACCGGCAGCCCCTTGCGGTGACGCAAACCGCGGTAACTGCCGATTTCTATGAGCCGCTTGATATCGAACGCCACATTTCTGCGAAGATCGCCTTCCACCGTGTAATGGTGATCAATATGTTCACGAAGTTTGGAAACGTCGTCTTCGGTCAAATCCCGCACACGGGTGTCGGGATTAACGCCGGTCGCCGCCAAAATGTCGTTCGCCGATTTACGGCCGATACCGTAAATGTATGTGAGACCTATCTCTATTCGCTTATCTCTGGGCAGGTCTACGCCGGCAATACGCGCCATAATGCAAATCCTTCCTTTCCTTTCAAATCAGCCCTGACGCTGCTTATGCTTGGGGTTTTCGCAAATCACCATTACGCGCCCTTTGCGCCGGATGATTTTACATTTTTCGCAAATTTTCTTGACAGAAGGCCTGACTTTCACTTTGTTTTCCTCCTTTCAGGGGAAACGGCGCCTGTGATGCGCCTGAACTGTTCCTTTCGGATTGGCTGTGTTTCTTTACTTGGTTCGCCAGGTGATGCGACCTTTGGTAAGGTCGTAGGGGGACATTTCCACCGTGACTTTGTCTCCCGGCAAAATGCGGATGAAATTCATACGCAATTTACCCGAGATGTGCGCCAAGATGCGGTGGCCGTTCGCCAGTTCCACCTGAAAGGTGGCATTGGGCAACGCCTCCACCACAACGCCCTCCACCTCGATGACATCCGCTTTGGACATATTTTCCCCTCCTTCAAGGCCTGGTCAGGATGACCGGCCCGTCGGCGGTGATGACAATGGTATGCTCAAAATGCGCGGAAAGTTTTCCGTCCGCCGTCACCGTTGTCCATTTGTCGCCGAGGATCTTCACCTTTTCCGTGCCTTCGTTGACCATCGGTTCTATGGCGATGGTCATACCGGGGGTAAGCCGTACCCCCCGCCCGGCGGTGCCATAATTGGGCACTTCCGGGTCTTCGTGAAGGTTCGTGCCTACTCCGTGGCCGATAAACTGTCGTACCACCGAGTAACCACGCTCCTCGACATACCCTTGCACGGCGGCGCCGATATCCCCCACACGGCCTCCCGGTACCGCCGCCTGAATGCCTTTTTCCAAGGCACCGCGCGTAGTATCCAGAAGATCCTGCGCTTGGGGAGAAATGACTCCCGCAGCAAATGTGGCAGCATTATCGCCGTGATAGCCGTTGTAGTACGCGCCCACGTCCACGCTGACGATATCGCCCTCGCGAATCACCCGCGTACCAGGTATGCCGTGAATGACCGTCTCGTTAATCGAGATGCATGCCGCCGCGGGAAACCCCTCATATCCCAGAAAAGAAGGCCTCGCTCCCGCTTTTTTGATAAACCGCTCCACCTCGCGGGAGATTTCCCCGGTGGTAATGCCGGGACGAACCAAACTCCCCGCAAGCCGCAGCGCCTGCGCGGAAAGCCGGCACGCCTCCCGCATGGCACGCAAATCCCGATCGCTCTTGATACAGATCATGCCTTTTCCTCTTGCCGCAGCGCCGCAAGCACCAACCGGGAAGTATCCTTCACTTCCTGCTGCCCCGGAATGATGCACAGCTTGCCCTCCCGCTCATAAAAACTTTTGAGCGGTTCGGTCTGAGCATGATATACCTTTAACCGTTCACGCACGGTTTCGGGCCGGTCATCCTCGCGCTGAATCAAGGTGCCGCCGCACTTGTCGCATACGCCTTCCGATGCCGGCCTTTTGTATTCGACATGGTAGGACGCGCCGCATGTGCCGCAGACACGGCGACCGGATACACGCTCGGCAATCACATCGTCCGCCACTTCAATATCGATGACGCGGTCAATGCGAATACCCATGCGTTCCAGCGCCTCGGCCTGGGGAATGGTACGGGGAAAGCCGTCAAGAATAAAGCCCTCCCGGCAGTCTTCCTGAGCCAAACGCTCTTTGATGATGCCGATGACAATGTCATCCGGCACCAGCGCGCCGCTTTCCATAAAAGACTTTGCCTGACTCCCAAGCTCCGTGCCGCTGTTCAGCGCTTCACGGATTATATTACCCGTGGATACGGTGGGAATGTGAAACTGTTCGCTGACAACCTCCGCCTGTGTGCCTTTCCCGGCGCCCGGAGCGCCAAGAAAAATGAGATTCATAAAATTTTTCTCCTCTTTTGTCACGCTGCCGCCGACGGGGCGGGATGCCCCGCCGGCGCTCTTTGCCAACCGTTTCGCCCGATTCCGGTTACTCCAAAAATCCTTTGTAATGCCGCATCATCAGCTGGCTCTCCAACTGCTGCACCGTTTCCAGTGCAACACTGACAACAATCATAATGGAAGTGCCGCCGATGGCCAGGCCGGAAATACCGGTGACCGCCCCGAAAATGCTGGGGAAGACAGCGACAATGCCGAGGAACACAGCGCCGATAAAGGTCACTTTGTGCAAAACACGGGTGATATAATCGGATGTGGGCTTGCCCGGACGATACCCGGGAATCGCTCCGCTGTTTCGGCGAAGGTTATTTGCCATTTCCAGCGGATTATACTGAATGGTTACATAGAAGAACGCAAACGCGATAATCAGCACAAAATACAGAATCACATAAAACGGGTGAGTCTGACTGAACCAGCTGAGCCACTTCCACTGTTCTTGTGTTTTTCCCGCAAAACCCGCGATGATGGAGGGCAGCGAGATAATGGAAACCGCCAAAATAATCGGCATAACGCCGGACATATTGACTTTTATGGGAATATAAGTATTTTGTCCGCCGTACATTTTTCGGCCGACCACCCGCTTCGCGTACTGCACCGGAATGCGCCGCTCCGCGTTGGTCATAAAAACGATAAAGCCAATCATCAGCAAGTACAAAATCAGAATCACCGGCACCATAATCAGATAGAACACGCCGCCGTTTGAAATGTTCTGAATGCCCGCTTCGTAGAACATTCTCCACAAATAGTTGGCTCCGGTGGGAATGCGGGAAAGAATGCCGGCCAGCAGCAAAATGGAAATACCGTTGCCGATGCCTTTTTCGTTAATCTGTTCTCCCAGCCACATCATCAGCGCAGAACCCGCCGTGAAGCAAAGCACGATGGTTACCGCAGCGAGAATGTCCCAGCCGATTCCGTCAAACGAGCGAATCGCATGATATTGATTGCGAACCATAAAATAGTACACAACACCGAGCATTAAGCCCAGCCCGACGGTGGTGTACCGGGTGAGCTGTCCCAGCTTCTTACGGCCGGATTCGCCTTCTTTTGCCCAGCGCTCCAGCACAGGGATTGCCGCCGTGAGCAGCTGAATAATAATGCTGGCATTGATATAGGGCGTAATGGACAAAGCGAAAATAGAAGCATTGGAAAAACCGCCGCCGGACATCATCATCAAAACGCTGATGCCGTCGCTGGCATTCGCCGTAGCCTCCCGCATGGCCGCTACGTCCACAAAGGGCAGGGTAATCGCCGAGCCGATACGGAAAACCAGCACAATGAAAAGGGTATAGAGAATCTTCTTGCGAATATCCGCTACCTTCCATGCATTGCGTAACGTCTGAAACATTTCCCTAAATCACCTCAGTCTTCCCGCCGACCGCCTCAATCTTTTCTTTGGCGGAACCGGAGAACGCCGCCGCTTTTACGGTGAGTTTTTTGGTCAGCTTGCCGTTCGCGAGAATTTTCACGCCGTCCTTTACGTTTTTAATCACACCGGCATCCAACAACGCCTGCGTATCTACCGTTGCGCCGTCTTCGAACCGGTCTAAAGCGGAAAGATTGACAATCGCGTATTCGGAAGCGAAAATATTGACAAACCCACGCTTGGGGATTCGTCTTTGCAGCGGCATCTGACCGCCCTCAAAACCGGGACGCATACCCCGGCCGGCGCGCGCCTTTTGCCCTTTATGTCCTTTTCCTGCCGTCTTTCCCTGACCGGAACCGTGACCGCGACCGATTCTTTTGACATCTCTCACCGAACCGGGTGCCGGAGAGAGTTCGTGGAGCTTCATTAATCATAACCTCCTTATGTGCCTGAAACCGGGATGGACAATGCCTACCGCGCATGCAGACGGAATACTTTTTTTGATGAAAAGCCGGAAAATCCGCCCGAAAGCCGCAATCGGAAGCATCGGCACACACCCGTGTTTAAGCCTCCGCCACCTCGATTAGGTGAATAATTTTATCGATCTTGCCGCGGGTCGCCTCGTTGTCCGGTTGGCTGACCGTATCCCCGATCTTGCGCAATCCCAGAGAATTCGCGGTGGCGATCTGATCCTGCTTGCGTCCGATTAAGCTGCGCACCAGCTTAACCGTTACCGTGTTCGCCATATCGTCTCCTCCTTACCCCAGGATCTCCCCGGGCGTTTTACCGCGGATGGCGGCCGCCTGCTCCGCTGTCCGCAGACGGGTCAGTCCTTCCATGGTGGCGCTGACCACATTGCAGGGATTGTTGGACCGAAGCGCCTTGGTGCGGATATCTTTAATACCGGCCGCCTCTACCACCGCGCGCACGGCTCCTCCGGCGATAACACCGGTACCGGGAGCCGCGGGTTTGAGCAATACTTCGCCGGCTCCGAACTTTCCGATTACTTCGTGAGGAATGGTATTCCCCTTCAGAGAAATCTTCACCAGATGCTTCTTTGCATCCTCAATACCCTTGCGAATGGCATCCGGAACTTCTCCCGCTTTACCGAGCCCAAACCCGACGGTGCCTTTTTCGTCGCCAACCACCACCAGCGCCGCAAATTTGAAAATGCGCCCGCCTTTTACGGTTTTGCTAACCCGGTTAATGGAAACAATGCGCTCCTTCATCTCCGGCTCGGCGGAATTTCCGCCGCGGCGGTTGTCTCTCTGCCCGCGCGGGCCGCGATCCCTTCGGTCGTTATTCCGATTGCGTTCGTTGTTTTCGTTTCTGGCCAAAGTCATTTCCTCTCTTTCCGTTAGAATTTGAGACCGCCCTCGCGGGCGCCTTCGGCCAGCTCCCGAACGCGGCCGTGATAGAGATATCCGCCGCGGTCGAACACGACCTCGGTGATGTTCTTTTCGGCGGCGCGTTTGGCAATCAGTTCGCCGATTGCTCTTGCCGCCTGCTTGTTACCGCCCGATCCGGTGAACGTTTTTTCCACCGTGGAAGCCGAAACCAGCGTGTTTTGCGCGGTATCGTCAATAATCTGCGCATAAATGTGCTTGGAAGACCGGAACACATTCAAACGGGGACGAGCCGCGGTACCGCTGATTTTGCCGCGCACCCGCACATGCCGGTGCTTTCTGGCTTTGTTTTTATCTGTTTTGCCGACCATCGTCTCACTCCCTCCTATTTCTTGCCCTTGCCGCCGGTTTTGCCCTCCTTGCGGCGAATCACTTCGTTGGCATATTTGATGCCCTTGCCTTTATACGGCTCCGGCGGACGTTTTTCCCGAATCTCGGCGGCAAACTGACCGACAAGCTGTTTGTCCGCGCCGCAGACCGTAATGTGATTCGGATCCGGCACCTCTAAGGTAATCCCCGGAATCTCTTTGACCGTCACCTGATGACTGTACCCGAGATTCATCACAATGGCATTGCCCTGCTTTTGTACCCGGTAGCCGACTCCGTTGACTTCCAATTCTTTGCGGTAACCGTTTGCAACCCCTTCCACCATATTGTGAATCAGGGTTCTGGTCAACCCGTGCAAAGAGCGGTTGAATTTATCGTCATCCGGACGGGTGACCGTAATCTCACCGCCTTCAAGCGCAAGGGTCATATTGGGATGAAATTCCTGTGTCAGGGTGCCTTTCGGCCCCTTGGCGGTCACGGTATTGCCGTCTACCGTCACCGTAACGCCGGCAGGAACCGGGATGGGTTTTCTTCCGATTCTCGACATTTCCGTCTACCCCCTTTACCAAACAAACGCCAGCACTTCGCCGCCGACATTCAGCTTACGCGCCTGTTTATCGGTCATTACACCGCTGGAGGTAGAGACGATAGCCGTGCCGATGCCCTTCATCACCCGGGGCATATCTTCACTGCTGGAATAAATGCGAAGCCCCGGCTTGGAGATTCTCCTCAGCCCGGAAAGCACCGGAGTACGGGAAGGACCTTCATATTTCAGGGTCATGTGGATAATGCCCTGTCTGCCGTCGTCTATTACCTGAAAATTCTTAACATATCCCTCGTCCACCAGAATTCGAGCGATGGACTTCTTCATATTGGAAGCGGGAATATCCACCGTATCATGCTTTGCCGCGTTCGCGTTGCGGATGCGGGTGAGCATATCGGCGATGGTATCGGTCGTTTGCATTCCGTATAACCTCCCTTATACTCGCTCGTTTGCCGTTACCAACTGGCTTTCCTCACGCCGGGAATCTGCCCTTTATACGCCAGTTCCCGAAAGCAAATGCGGCAAATGCCGTACCGGCGCAGATACGCATGCGGACGGCCGCAAATTTTGCAGCGGTTGTACGCTCTTGTGGAAAATTTCGGTTTGCGCTGCTGTTTGAGTTTCATGGATTTTTTCGCCATCTCACGGTTCCTCCTTATCGGGCAAACGGAGCGCCCATTAAGGTGAGCAACTCCCGCGCTTCTTCATCGGTAGCGGCAGTAGTGACAAAGCACAAATCCATTCCGCGCACCGCGTCGATCTTATCGTAATCGATTTCGGGGAAAATCAACTGCTCCTTCAGACCCATGCTGTAATTTCCGCGCCCGTCGAAGGAATTCGGGTTAATCCCGCGGAAATCGCGCACCCGGGGCAGCGCCACATTGAAAAGACGATCCAGAAATTCATACATCCGATCTCCGCGCAAAGTCACCTTCACGCCGATATTCATGCCCTCGCGCACTTTAAAATTCGCAACCGATTTCCGCGCCTTGCACACTACGCCCTTCTGGCCGGTGATGGCGGCCAAATCCGTGAGAACGGAGTCGATTACTTTGGAATTGTCACGCGCTTCCCCGCAGCCGACATTGACGACGATTTTTTCCAGCTTAGGGATCTGCATCACGCTTTTGTAGCCGAATTTTTTCATCAGCTCCGGCGCGACCGCATTCTGATAATGGTCTTTAAGCCTCGCCATTTCGCGATTCCTCCCTTATAAGACTTCGCCGCAGCGCCTGCACACCCGCACATGACGCTTTTTACCGTTATCGTCCGTCTGTTCGCTGTGCGCCACACGGGTGGGCTTGTGACAGCTCGGGCAAATGACTTGAACCTTGCTCGCGTAAATGGCTCCGGGCGCTTCGATAATGCCGCTCGGATCCCCCATCTGACGCGCTTTGACATGCTTTTTAACTATGTTGCGGCCCTCGACGATGACTTTGCCCTCCTTGGGGCTGACTTCCAGGACTTTGCCTTTTTTTCCTTTGTCGTTGCCGCTGAGAATCAGGACGGTATCGTCCTTTTTCACATGCAGTTTGTTACTCAATTCCGATCCCTCCTCACAGTACCTCCGGAGCCAGACTCAGAATTTTCAGGTAATCCTTTTCTCTGAGTTCTCTTGCCACCGGCCCGAAAATGCGGGTTCCCCGCGGATTTTTATCGTCGCGGATAATCACCGCGGCGTTTTCATCAAAGCGAATGTAAGTGCCGTCATCCCTGCGCACGCCGCGCACGCTGCGCACAATCACCGCTTTGACCACTTCACCCTTTTTGACCACGCCGCCGGGCGCCGCTTTTTTCACCGAAGCGACCACCACATCGCCGATATTGGCGTATCTCCTGCCGGATCCTCCCAGCACACGGATAGTCATAAGCTCCTTTGCGCCCGTATTGTCGGCTGCCTTCAGGGTGGACTGTTGCTGTACCACAAAAACTCCTCCTTTTTTAGGAAAACCGACTTATTTCGCTTTTTCCAATATGGCCGCCACGCGCCAGTGCTTGTCTTTGGAAAGCGGCCTCGTTTCCATCACCGAAACACGGTCGCCCACGCGGCACATATTGTCCTCATCGTGCGCCTTTAACTTCACCGTACGCTTCACAATTTTTTTGTACAGCGGATGGCGGACATTGTCCTCTATCGCGACCACAACGGTCTTTTGCATCTTATCGCTGACCACAATACCGGTCCGCGTTTTTCTTAAATTCCGTTCGTCCACAGCGATTCCTCCTTCCGTCAGCCGTTGGCGCCCTTAAGCTCATTTTCACGCTGAACAGTCTTCACCACGGCAATTTCTTTCTTAACCGTCTGAAGCCGCATGGGATTATCCAGCTGGTTAATCGCATGCTGAAAACGGAGATTAAACAGTTCCTTTTTCAGGTCCGCAAGGCGTCCGTCTAATTCGGAAGGACTGAGTTCACGGATCTTTTCCAGTTCCGTCTTTTTCATCCCTGCTCACTCTCCTGTTCCTGTTTGGCGATAAATTTGCACTTGATGGGCAGTTTATTCGCCGCAAGCCTCAGCGCTTCCCGGGCAATGTCTTCCGGCACGCCCGCAATTTCGAACAAAACGCGGCCTGGCTTGACCACGGCAACCCAGTATTCCGGCGAACCTTTACCTTTGCCCATACGGGTCTCCGCGGGTTTTTCGGTGACGGGCTTATCCGGGAAAATCTTAATCCAAACCTGCCCGCCGCGCTTGATGTAACGCGTCATGGCCACACGGGCAGCCTCGATTTGATTGGATTTAATCCATGCGGGCTCCAGCGCCTGCAAACCGTATTCCCCGTAGGTGACGGCGGTGCCTCTGGTTGCCTTTCCGGTGAGGCGTCCGCGCTGCACACGGCGGTATTTTGCTCTTTTGGGCATCAACATCAGCGCCGACCTCCTTCCCTTCGACCGGCGAGCACTTCTCCGCGATAAATCCACGTTTTTACGCCGATGCGACCATAGGTGGTATTGGCTTCCGCAAACCCGTAATCGATATCCGCGCGCAGCGTCTGCAGCGGAATGGTGCCCTCGTGATACTGTTCGGTTCTGGCAATTTCAGCCCCGCCCAAACGGCCGGAAACCTGAGTTTTAATGCCCTTCGCACCCAGTTTCATCGCCCTGCCGATCGCCTGTTTCATCGCGCGGCGGAAAGATGTGCGCTTTTCCAGCTGCTGGGCAATGTTCTCCGCGACCAACTGCGCGTTGAGATCCGGATTCTTGATTTCGATAATGTTGATGTGCACCGGCTTGCCCAACATTTTTTCGCATTGCACGCGCAATTTTTCAATATCCGCGCCGCCTTTTCCGATAACAATACCGGGCTTGGCGCAATGAATGTTCACCCGCACACGGGAAGCGTCCCGCTCAATTTCGATGCGCGGAACACCCGCGCCGTACAGCGTCTTCTTTAAAAACCGACGCAGATTGTAATCGGATACCAATACGTCGCCGAATTCGCTGTCTTTGACAAACCAGCGGGAATCCCAGCCCTTGATAATGCCGACACGCAGGCCGTGCGGATTAACTTTCTGACCCATAATCTGTCCTCCTTCGCTTATTCGGCCTCTTTAAGCACAACGGTGATATGCGACGTTCTCTTGTTGATGCGGTACGCACGTCCCTGCGCTCTGGGGCGGATACGCTTGAGCGTGGGCCCCGGGTTGACATAACATTCGGATACCACCAAATCTTTTGCGCTCATATCGAAATTGTTCTCCGCATTCGCCGCGGCGGATTTTAACAGCTTTTCGATTGGCTCCGCCGCCGATTTGGGGGTGTAATGCGCAATCGCCAGCGCCTCATCAAGCGGTTTGCTGCGGATGAGGTCGAGAACGATCTTAACTTTGCGGGGCGAGATCCGCACATAGGTTGCCTGCGCCCTTGCTTCCATACCGATGTCTCTCCTTTCCCAATAAACCGCTTACTTGGAACTCTTCGAGCCGCTGTGGCCGCGGAAAGTCCGGGTGGGGGCGAATTCGCCCAGCTTATGGCCGACCATATCCTCGGTAATATACACCGGCACATGTTTGCGCCCGTCGTGCACCGCGATGGTGTGGCCGACAAAATCCGGGAAAATCGTGGAACTGCGGCTCCATGTTTTCAAAATACGCTTTTCACCGGACGCGTTCATTTCCTGAATCCTCTGCAACAGCACCGGCTGCACGAAAGGACCCTTCTTTACGCTTCTGCCCATAAATACCGAATCTCCTTTCGCTTACTTGCCGCCGCGGCGCTTGACAATGAACTTATCCGAACGGTTATGCGACTTTCTTGTCTTGTAACCCAAGGCCGGCTTGCCCCACGGGGTAACCGGACCGGGCCGCCCGATCGGGGCTTTGCCTTCGCCGCCGCCGTGCGGGTGATCGCACGGATTCATAACCGAGCCGCGCACCGCCGGACGCCAGCCCATATGACGGCGTCTGCCCGCCTTGCCCAGCTTGACGTTTTCGTAATCAACATTGCCCACCTGGCCAACCGTCGCCATGCAATTGAGCGGAATGTTGCGCATTTCGCCGGAGGGCAGGCGAACCAGAGCCATATTGTTTTCCTTGCCCATCAACTGCGCCATCACGCCCGCGCTGCGCGCCAGCTGGGCTCCTTTGCCCGGGTACAGTTCCACATTGTGGATAAAGGTTCCGGTGGGGATGTTCTGAAGCGGCAACGCGTTTCCCGGCTTAATATCCGCCGCCGCGCCGGATTCAATCCGGTCGCCGACTTTCATCCCCACGGGCGCAATCACATATCGCTTTTCCCCGTCCTCGTACTGTACCAGCGCGATATTCGCGGAGCGGTTGGGATCGTATTCCAGCGTAAGCACCGTTGCCGGCATGTCCGGCTTGTTGCGCTTAAAATCGATAATGCGGTACTTTTGGCGGTTTCCGCCCCCGCGATGCCGCACGGTGATGCGTCCGTAGCTGTTGCGCCCGGCCTTCTTCGCTTTGGGCGCCAGCAAACTTTTTTCCGGACCGGTCTTCGACAGCGCGCTGTTGTCCAGCGTGGTCATGTCCCGTCTGCCGGGAGTGGTCGGTTTATAACTTATCGTTGGCATTTCTTTTGTTCACTCTCCTGTTCAAAGGCTTGGCGGGATAATTCCGAATTTCGGGCGGTTACCCCGCACGGTGCCTGCGGCGGCGGGTTACGCCATGCCGTCGAAGAATTCGATAGTTTTGGAATCGGCGGTCAGGGTGACAATCGCTTTCTTCCAATCGGGGCGGTAACCTTCATACCGGCCCATGCGGCGCTTGGCGCCTTTCATGGAGACGGTATTCACTTTTTCCACTTTCACGCCGAAAATGGATTCCACGGCCGAAGCAATCTGAATTTTATTGGCGCCTTTCGCCACCCGGAACGTATACTTTTTCATGGGCAGCATGGAAGTGGATTTTTCGGTCACCACCGGCGCTAAGAT
Source organism: uncultured Eubacteriales bacterium (assembly GCA_964564305.1). GTDB lineage: Bacteria > Bacillota > Clostridia > Oscillospirales > Acutalibacteraceae > RGIG1959. The sequence continues at coordinate 2,444 of CAZMAM010000025.1, read as the reverse complement.
AATATCGCGGGGATCCATTATCTGTATACCTCCTCGATTTTTTGCGCGGCGTCCTTGACGACAATCAGCTTATCCGCGTTTAAGATGTCATAAACATTCAGCGCGTTCACCGGCGAAACCTTTACACCGGGAATATTGCGGGCGGACAGGTATGCATTCCCGTCTTTTTGCGCCGTTACCAGAAGAACTTTCTTATCCGCCTGCAAAGCGTGAAGCAGCCCAACCATTGTTTTGGTTTTAATCTCGGGCAAATCCAGCGATTCCAGCACCAGCAGTTCGCTTTCCGCCGCCTTGGAGGAAAGCGCAGATTTCATGGCGAGGCGCCTGACTTTTTTGGGCAGCGCATACCGGTAATCACGGGGCTTCGGACCCAGCGCAATGCCGCCGTGCGTCCATTGCGGAGCCCGAATGGAGCCCTGCCTTGCGTGACCGGTTCCCTTTTGCCTCCACGGCTTCTTTCCGCCGCCGCGCACCTCGGAACGGGTACGGGTGGATTGGGTACCCTGCCGCTGATTGGCAAGGTAATTGACAACCGCGCTGTGCAGAACCGTGCGGTTCGGAGTAATCCCGAACACCTCATCGGACAGTTCCATTGAACCGGTCTGTTTGCCGGTCATATCGTAAACGGAAACATTCGGCATATCCAGTGTCCTCCTTACTTACGCCTTTTTGACGGTATCGGAAAGCACCACAATGCCCTTGCGCGGGCCGGGAACGGCGCCGCGCACGGCAATCAGGTTATTTTCCGCGTCCACCTTGACCACTTCAAGGTTTTGAACGGTGACCCGCTCGCAGCCCAGATGGCCGGCCGCTTTGGTTCCCTTAAATACGCGGGAAGGCGAGGAACACGCGCCCAGCGATCCGGCATGACGGGCAACCGGACCGGTACCGTGCGATTCACGCAAACGGCGGAAATTCCAGCGCTTGATCGCGCCGGCATATCCTTTGCCCTTTCCGGTGCCGACCACATCCACCTTATCGCCCGCCGCAAATGTATCCGCTTTGATAATATCGCCGATATTCAGCGCCGCGCAATCTTCCAGGCGAAATTCTCTTAAAGTCTTCTTCGGCGCCACATCCGCCTTTTCGAAATGCCCTTTCATGGGCTTGTTGACATGCTTTGGGGAAACATCTCCAAACCCCATCTGCACGGCGGCATATCCGTCGTTTTCCACGGTTTTCTTCTGCACAACCACGCACGGGCCCGCTTCGATCACCGTTACCGGCACCACTTTGCCTTTTTCGTCAAAAAGCTGTGTCATACCGACTTTTCTGCCGATAATGCCTTTCTTCATGTATGGTTTCCTCCTTACTACGGGTTATTGGTTGACGGAAAACCGTCAACATGACCTCGCGAAACGGAAATCTGCCCGAAAAAGCCTTTCGCCGATGCGCCAAAATGGGTGTTGCGCGGCATGCCGCGCCCTGCCCGTTTTTTGAAATATGGCTTATTTCGGCGAAAAGCGGACGATCAAACGCTTACCCTCAAGCGATGCATTTACAGTTTGATCTCGATTTCCACTCCGGCGGGGAGTTCAAGCCCCATCAGGGCCTCAACGGTCTTATTGGACGGACGAAGGATATCGATTAAACGCTTATGGATACGCGTTTCAAACTGTTCACGGGAATCTTTGTACTTGTGTACCGCGCGCAGAATGGTCACGATTTCCTTCTGGGTAGGCAGCGGAACCGGCCCGGAAACGCGGGCGCCCGTGCGGCGGGCGGTTTCCACAATTCTTTCCGCCGCCTGATCCACCAAGCGGTGATCATACCCTTTGATGCGAATACGGATTTTTTCTTTGACTGCCATTTTCTAAAACGCCTCCTTAAATATTGGCGGGCGACGCCGATTTGGTACACCCTGCCGGGTGTTTCTTCCGTTTCCCGGAAAAAACCGGAAATTTCGGGAAAAGGAAATACCGAGGTTTCCCTTATGCTTCCGGTGCCATCCAACGCCCTGCTGTCTCACGCCGCCGCCAATTCAAAGAGAATCCCAGCAAGGAAGCGCCGTATTCAGGTTCTTCCCTGACGTGATTGCAGTGTTTTTGTTCGCCCGGTTTAAAATCGGACATACTCCACGGAAAAACCGGCTTGCCCCAAGACAAAGCCGCAACCTCCCGCTTCAACGCATATCGTGCAGTCTGCTTTCGCGTAAATGCGGGCATAACTCACCCCGTTTTTACGCGTGCTTTGGCATTATACACCCGAAAAGGGCAAAATGCAATATTTTCTGCGAAAAAAATCGACAAAAATTTCCTCAGGTTAATCGTCAAAGTAAATGCAATAGTGGTTTGAAAAAGTGCTGCGTTTCAATTGGTCAACTACCCATTCCCTAAAGGGAATGGGCTTGTAACTGCCCAGTCGTGGTAGCGACTTGCGCCTGACGGCGTCATCTCCGACCTTTAACCCCAATAGGCATTGCCTAAAGTGGCGTTACATCATAG
>CAZMAM010000024.1:0-23444 GCA_964564305.1 uncultured Eubacteriales bacterium | reverse complement strand
AAAAGATGGAACTGCAAAAATATGGCTGAAGCCTATTAATTAGAGGCTCCCTAATATTTATCTACTCATTCACAGTATAAACTTCTTTGCAGGGCAACAGTTCATAGCGGCAAGATAATAATTTGCGCTTCACCGCAAAATTTATCCGGCGCCTCTGAGAAGAGAGCGGTACAGGCGAATGTATTCATTGGCAGATTTTCCCCAGCTGAAATCCGCTTCCATAGCGCGCCTGACCAAAATGGGCCAGTCGTTCTTGTTGGCATAAGCGCCCAAACTTCGGCTCAGCGCATAGTACATATCATCCGCGTTATAATTGGCAAAGGTAAAGCCGAAACCCTCCCCGTCACCGCAATCGTGAACGGTGTCTTTTAATCCGCCGGTTTCCCTAACCACCGGAAGAGCACCGTAACGGCAGGCCACCATCTGCGAAAGCCCGCAAGGCTCGCTTTTGGAAGGCATCAGGAAAATATCCGCCGCAGCGTAAATTTTCCGCGCCAGTTCCGGAACAAAGCCGCTGCAATAACAGAATTTATCCGGATAAAGGCTTTGCGTATCCCGAAAAAAGTTTTCGTATACCCAGTCTCCGTCACCCAGCACAACCATCTGCACCCGTTCCTGCAGGAAACGGTGCAGAACATATTGTACCAAATCCAAGCCCTTGTGCGAGGCAAGGCGGGTCACCATCGCCACCAGCGGAATATCCGGCTCTATGGGCAAGCATAGCCGCTCTTGAAGCGCGCGTTTGTTTTCCACCTTGCCGGACATATCGTCCACGCTGTAATGACGGACGATATCCGGATCTGTCGCCGGATTATAAGTATCGGTATCGATTCCGTTTAAAATTCCGGAAAGCTTCCACTGACGGGCGCGCAAAATGGTATCTAAACCGTAGGCATACCACGGATCCAAAATCTCCCGCGCATAGGTCGGGCTGACGGTATTCACCCGGTGAGCGGATTCAATCGCGCCCTTCATCAGGTTCAGACAACCGTCCTGCTCCACAATCGAAGAAGCCCACTGCGGCAAACCAAACACATCTTCCAGTATCTCCATACCGTATTTCCCCTGATACTGGATATTGTGAATGGTAAAGACCGTTTTGATATTTTCGTACCCCGGCTGATTGGCGTAGAAAAGCGAATAGTAAATGGGTACCAGAGCCGTTTGCCAATCGTTGGCGTGCAAAATATCCGGCTTAAAATCGATGACTTTTAAAATTTCCAGAACCGCGCGGGAAAAGAAAGCGAAACGCTCCCCGTCGTCGTAATGACCGTAAAGGCCCTCCCGCTTGAAATAATACTGGTTGTCCAGCAGATAGTATATAACGCCGTCGCACTTCGCTTCAAAAATACCGCAATACTGCCTCCGCCAGGCAACCGGTACCGAAATGCTGGTCAGGAAAGTCATGGAATCACGCAGATGCTGCGGCACGCATTCATACAACGGCATCACCACGCGACACCCGACCAATCGGGCGCGCATTGCCTTGGGCAACGATCCCGCGACATCCGCCAGCCCGCCGGACGCCGCAAAAGGAAGCGCTTCGCTGACAGCATACAGGACTTTCATGGTGATGTTCCTTCCTTTCGGCTTGTGTATTTGCATTGGTTTGACGTCTTCCGGCTTTGAAGCAGCCGGTTTAAAATGTCATATTACGGCGCCCTTGCCGATATACACCGGATAACCGGAAAAGCCGTGCAAAGTGCGCTGCTCTTTGATTAAAACATTCTTATCGATAACCACACTGTTTAAGCGGGAACCTTTGAGGACGGTAGTTCCCTGCATGACAATGCAGTTTTCCACCGTGGCGTCCGCGCCGATTTTGACATCCCGGAAAATCACGGAATGCTTCACCGTACCCTCAATAAACGCCCCGTCCGCCACCAGGGAATCCTCCACACAGGATTGCAAACCGTAGATGGCGGGACAACGGTCGCGCACTTTGGTATACACGCGGCGAGGCCCTAAAAAGATTTCGTCGCGAACTTCAGGCCTTAGCAACGCTATATTGGCGTCAAAATAAGACGCCAACGATGAAATTACCAAAACCGTTTGCGGCACCCGGTAACGGAAAATCCGCAAGCTGTCCACATACCGCTGAAGTATATCGCGCTCAAAATCCGTACGGTTATGAGAAACCGCCGTCTGCACCAAACGCCGCAGCAGTTCCTTGGACATCACATATAAACCGATACCGTACTCTCCTTCCCCTTCGCCGCGATTCACGATGGCGATATCGGTAATTCGGCCGTTCAGCTCACAGGCGGGTAACACGGTGTGATCTAAAGCGGGAATCCTGCCGGCGACCGTGGCAACGGTAATTTCCGCACCGGAGGCAATATGGGCGGAGAGAAGCGCATTGTAATCGATATTCCCCACCGCGTGACAATCCGATAAAATCACATATTCTTCTTTGGAATTGCCGAAAAGGTCGTCGAGCGAGCTGAGCGCGGCAATCCGACCGGAATAACTCTCATCGGTCACGCCGAAAGGGGGAAGAATGTACAGCCCTTCGTTTTTGCGGGACAGATCCCACGCTTTTCCGGATCCAAGATGATCCATCAGCGACTGAAAATTGGCTTTGGTGACAACCCCGATTTTGGACACGCCAGCATTCACCAGATTCGACAGGGCAAAATCGATTAAACGATAGCGGCCGCCAAAAGGAACCGATCCAAGTGCGCGCACCTCGGTGACATCGCGCAATGCCTCATCGTGCATATTGGCAAAAATCAGCCCCATCACATTTGTATTGCGCACCGTCAAACACTCCCTTCGACGTCCGCCTCTACCATGGCTTTGGCTCTGACCACCGCATTCTCTCCGATTTTGATGTTTTGCGCCACCACCGCAACGCCCCAGTCATCGAGGTTTTCCATCTCCTCCGGACGTTCACCCACCACAGCTCCGGCGCCGACTTCCACATTTTCCGCAATCATGGCGTATTGCACTTTTGCGCCTTTGCGCACAACCGCGCCCGGCATCAGGATAGAATCGCAGACTTGCGCGCCCTCTTCAACCATGACGCCGGGAAACAACACGGAAAACTCAATATCTCCGTAAATGTTTCCGCCTTCCGAAATCATACTGTTTTGCACATGCGCCGTATCCGAGATATAGTGAGGAGGAAGCCCCGCATTCCGCGAATAAATGCGCCATTCGGGATCGCTGAGATCCAGCGGGACTTTCGGATTTAGCAAATCCATATTGGCCTCCCACAAACTGTCGATAGTCCCCACATCTTTCCAGTATCCCTCAAAGCGGTAGGCAAACATCCGCTCACCCGCTTTGAGCATCGCGGGCAAAATATTTTTGCCGAAATCGTTTTCCGATGCGGGATCGTTTTCGTCCGCCTCCAAATAGGCTTTCAGCTTGTTCCAAGTGAACACATAAATGCCCATGGAGGCCAGATTACTCTTCGGGTGCTTTGGTTTTTCATCGAATTCATAGATGGCGCCGCTCGGATCGGTATTGAGAATACCGAACCGGCTCGCCTCTTCCATTTCCACTTCGATGACCGCAACGGTACACGCCGCCTGCGTTTGCCGATGCTGCTCAATCATGCGGGAATAATCCATCTTGTAGATATGATCCCCCGAAAGCACCAGCACATATTCCGGTTCATACCGTTCGATGAATGCTATATTCTGATAAATGGCATTGGCAGTTCCTTTGTACCAATCGGCGCCTTTGTTGCGCTGATACGGCGGGAGCACATGCACCCCAGCCTCCGCGCGATCGAGATCCCACGGATCCCCGGAACCGATGTAATCGTTAAGCTCCAGCGGCTGATATTGAGTAAGCACACCAACCGTTTCGATACCGGAATTGATGCAATTGGACAGCGGAAAATCGATGATGCGATATTTCCCACCGTACGGAACCGCCGGCTTCGCGATATTTCGGGTCAGCGCATAAAGACGGCTGCCCTGCCCTCCCGCCAGCAACATAGCGACACATTCCTGCTTTCGAAACATACCGAAACCACCCCTTCCGGAAAGCCTTTGAATTTTATGCTACTGCGCGGGATGCGTATCTTGATTTTCTTCTTGGGGCGAAACGGAACCCGGTTTTTCCCAAGGCTCGTTTACCTCAAAATAGACAGTTGCCAGCGGAGGCACCGTTACGGCAATGGACTGTTCCTGACCGTGCTTCGGTTCCAAATCCGCATTGACGATTCCGTTATGCACACCGGTTCCGCCAAACGCCTCATCGTCTGAAGTAAAGACTTCGCGGTAACTTCCGTAGACCGGCACACCGATGCGGTAATTTTCCCGGCGCATAGGCGTAAAATTACAAATGGCGATAATCTGATTGCCGGCGTAATCCATGCGGCGGAAAGAAATAATGCTCTGATCGTAATCATCGTGGCAAATCCACGCAAACCCCTGCCAAGAGCAATCTTCCACCCACAAAGCGGAATGCTCCAAATAGAAGTGGTTAAGCGCCCGGACATAATCCTGAAAATGACGGTGTGTTTCGAAATCCAGCAGCATCCAATCCAGCTGAGACTGATAATCCCATTCTTTGAACTGGGCAATCTCACTGCCCATAAAGAGCAGCTTTTTCCCGGGATGCGCCATCATATACCCTAAGAAAGTGCGCGCCTGCGCAAACTTGTCTTCGTAGTACCCCGGCATTTTGCTGATGAGCGAACCCTTGCCGTAAACCACTTCATCGTGGGAGATAGGCAGAACAAAATTTTCCGAAAACGCATATACCAAAGAGAACGTTAACGTATCGTGATGATATTTGCGGTAAATCGGATCCAGTGACATATACCGCATCATATCGTTCATCCAGCCCATATTCCACTTAAAATTGAAGCCCAAGCCGCCATCGTATGTCGGGCGGGAAACATTGGCCCAAGCGGTGGATTCTTCCGCAATCATCATCGCCTGCGGATGCAGGGTAAATACCGCTTCGTTAAGAATCTGCAGAAATTCAACCGCTTCGAGATTTTCCTTTCCGCCGTACATATTCGGCAGCCATTCCCCATCTCTGCGATTGTAATCGAGATACAGCATGGACGCCACCGCATCGACGCGAAGGCCGTCCACATGATACTGATCCAGCCAGAACATCGCACTGGAGGCGAGGAAGTTGCGCACTTCATATCTGCCGAAATCAAACACGCAAGTGCCCCACTGCTTGTGTTCCCCTTTGCGCCAATCGGCATATTCGTAACAGGGCGTTCCGTCAAACCGGAACAGGCCGTGCGCATCTCTGGGAAAATGCGCGGGAACCCAGTCGAGAATAACGCCGATCCCCGCCTGATGGCAGCGATCGATAAAATGCATAAACTGATCGGGAGAACCGTAGCGCGATGTGGGCGCGAAATACCCCGTGACCTGATACCCCCATGATCCGTCGAAAGGATATTCCGTCATTGGCATCAGTTCAATATGAGTATATCCCATATCTTTGACATAGGGAATCAGTTCGTCCCCCATTTTTTCATAATCGTAATAATTTCCGTCGGCATATTTGCGCCAAGAGCCGAAATGAACTTCGTAAATGTTCATGGGAGAACTCAACACCGAGCGGTCGGCTTTGCCCGCCCAATACTCGGCATCGTTCCATTCGTATTCGCCCAAATGGAAAATTTTCGAGGCGGTGTTGGGCCGGGTTTCGGTATGATACCCGAACGGATCCGCTTTGAGCAACTCTTCCCCATACCAAGTGCGTACACAGTATTTGTAATTATCGTATTGATGCAAGCCCTCAACCGTGGTTTCCCACATGCCATCTTCCCGGCGCTGCATTGGGTTTTGCTGCGTGTTCCAGCCGTTAAAATCTCCTACCACGGAAACCGACTGCGCATTGGGTGCCCATGTCGCAAAGCGATACACGCCTTCCCCAACGGGATGACATCCCAAATCGAGGTAAGTGCGGCATTCCACTCCACGGTAACGATAGAAACCGAACTGTTCGGTTTTGGATTTTTTTGCCATATTATCACATCCCTATTCAGAGTATGGTATTATTATACCCCATTTCTTAAAAAAATCAAGGGTTTTTGTTGATTTTTCGATAATCTGTCAAGATTATTTTTGAAAATAATGGTCAAAGTGCTGCAAAATTGAACGAATATTTGGTGAAAAAACAAATTCAGCGCCTAAGGCATCGCTCACGCAAAGATAAACCGCCTCGAAATATCATCCGATCGGCCGGCGCCTTTTCCGTAAATGAGTTAAGGCAACACCGCATAAAGACCGGCTACCGCGCAATGCCTACCCATCTACAGCCGTCTTTTCCCGACATATATGACCAAAATCCTCGCGAATATCCAAAGGTTTCCCCGCGATTTTTGTTTCATCTGACGAAACATCCGCTCTTTCATCTGAACGACAATCCTTGTGCGGTTTGCCGAACACAAAAAAAACGGGAGAAACTTCTCCCGCAAAAAAATATCATGCAATAGAAAGCCATCAATCGAATAAAGCAATTATACGACCAAAACAAAGGCAGCGGCCAAAGTTCGGAAAGGTCAACGCTTAGCACGGCGCGGATCTTGGGATGCTGCGCCCCGACGGATATATTCGGCGGCAATTTTCTGACGGGATCCGGCGGCAATAAGCAAGCCTCTCACTTCATTCGAAGTCAGGAAACGCCACGCTCCCGGCTTTAATCCGCTTATGCGCGCTTCCCCAACCGCCGTTCGTTTGAGACGGATCACTTCCAGCCCGGCAACGGCACATAAGCGGCGAATTTCCCGATTGCGGCCTTCGGTGAGTATTACCTGAACCACGGTGCGATCCGGTTCGGAAAGCAAAATCTCCGCCTGTGCGGGAGCGGTAAGCCGACCGTCGATAGACATTCCCGTTCGGAAGATGCTCAGTTGATCCTGCCCGACTTCCCCGCGCAGGGTCACCCGGTATGTTTTGGGAACTTCACGAGCCGGATGAGAGACGGCGTTGGCAAAATCGCCGTCGTCGGTCATCAGCAAAAGTCCTTCGGAATCCCGATCCAGCCTGCCTACCGGGTACACCCGTCTGCCGACATCCTTCACCAAATCCGCCACGCATTTTCTGCCCCGCTCATCCCGCAGGGTGGTGACGTATCCCCGGGGTTTGTACAGCATCAAATACACATGAGCGCACTCTTTGTCTAAGGCTTTTCCGCGCACGGTGACGGTATCCTTGCGGATATCCGCTTTATCCCCCAACGAGGCAATATGACCGTTGATTTTGACTTTACCCGCGCGAATGAGATCTTCCGCCTGACGACGAGAAGATATTCCGCGTTCGGATAAAAGTTTTTGCAGGCGTACCAACGCCATACGTCACCCGCTTTCCCGTCTCTTTGCGTGAAGTCAATGCGCAAGTTTTGACCCGAACGGTTCAAATGACATCAATCCAAACGGATTTCGTCTTTTTGCTCCGCATCTTTTTGCTCCGCAACGGGAGAAGATTTATCCTTTTTGACCAAGGATGTGATTTTATCGACAATTTCCGGTACCATGCTGATCACGCGGTCTCCGGTATCCGGCTTAGCCACCACCGGAAGCAAGCGCACCTCACCTCCCGTAATCACCAAAAACGCCACGGGAGTGACCGTTACACCCGCTCCGCTTCCGCCGCCAAAAATATCGCGGTTGGCCTTGTTCGGTAAATCCGACCCGCCGGACGCAAACCCATAGGACACCCGAGACACCGGAATCACCGTAATTCCGTCCGGCGTGACGATGGATTTCCCAACCACTGTGTTGGCATCCACCATTGCGCGCATTTTTTCGATGGATGTTTCCATTAAATCATGCACATTTTTTGCCATGCGTTATTGTCTCCCTTCGTTCAAAGCGGGTTGTAACTCCGCCAAAAATGTTATGCCCGCAAAAAGCACCCCAAAAGGCCACACCCAAATCACGAGGCGAAGGCGCACATCGGTTTGCCCAAAGGGAAAATCCGGCGTTACGCGCACTTTTTGCTGTCTGACACGAACCAACGAGGACAGGGCCGATATAGAGGACATCAGCAAAGCGCAAACCGTTCCGTACCGTCTGGCGGTCTGTTCCGCTTCCTGCGCGCCGATTTGCACATTGAGCCACAACTGCCGCACCATTAAAAAGCGGTTCAGACGGGATAAAGTGGATCCCAGCAACGCACAAAGCCGCTGAAAAAAGTCGATGACCCCGCTCACACCCTCTTGGCGAAAACAGTCCTTCAGTTCCCCAAGAACCGGCAATTCGCGCTTTTCTTTAGTTTTCCCGACGGTGGAAGGCTCTTTTTTTACGGTAGGAGCGGGAGATTTCGGCGCAGGCAGTGAAAGTGCAAAAATCCGTATAACGCCCAGCAGATAAAGAGAAATTTTCCACCCGCTTTCGCCGACTCCGTGCCGCACTTTAACCCGAAGCGGCGTAAAGAGAAGAAGAAGAACCAGCCCCAGAAGAGCAAGCAGCACCCAGCCGATAACGCAAAAAATGAAACCGAACATAGCCGCTCACTCCTTACCGTAAGACCGTTATTTTGTATTCAGGCAAAAACGCATAAAAAGAAACTGCCGATTGTATCGCCATGCTGCGGGTAATTTTCCTCAAAATGGATAAAAGTGAACAAATACACTGCAATTGTCTTTTTATCTGGCAAAAATTCGCTCTCCACACCTGAAAAGTAAACCTGAAAAATGAAAGAATATCTTTATGCGGTGATGCCGGAATGGTGTTTTTTGAACTTACGCTGTAACGGATTTCGGGACGGTTTACGGTTCTTCGACAGCGGATCCGTCCGCATCGATACCGGGCATTGAATGATTCGGTTCGTCCTCATCCGTTTCACCGGCCGAATCCGGCAGAGGGGGCAAATCGCCGAGCGACGAGAGCCCGAAACACCGCAGAAAATCCTGGGTAGTGCCGTATACCAACGGTTTACCGGGCAAATCAAGGCGCCCGCGCTCCTCCAGTAAACGCTTTTGTATCAGCCCCTGAATGACGGCCTCGCAGTCTACTCCGCGCACCTGCTCGACAAACGCCCGGGTCACCGGCTGATTGTATGCGACAACCGCGAGTACTTCCAATGCGGCAGAGGACAGCGGAGCGTCGCGGCGAATCTCCCAAGCATCGCGCACGGCCGCAGCACAGGACGGATCGGTTCCGAACTGATACGAATCTTCTAACCGAAACAAGCGAATGCCTCCGGCGCGATTATCATATTCCTCCCGAAGAGATTCACACAGATCCCGCGCGGTGGATTCATCGACCGCTAACGCCCGGGAAAGGCGCTGAATGGAAACGGGATCGCCACAAGCAAAGAGAATGGCTTCCGCTTTGGCCAGACTTTCGTTTCGGTTCAGGCCAATCCCTCCTTTTGCGGCGGCAGCGCACCGGGCATCACAGACACGGTTGCGTTTTTCCCTTCCCCATCAACGGCGATGCGCCTGGTCTTCATCAATTCCAACAGCGCCAAAAAAACGGCGACCAGTTCCGACCGATTGCGCGATTCGGTAAACAGCGAACCGTAACGAACCATACGATGACGGCTTAGCTTTTGCCAGACGAAAGTGATTGTAGAGGATACGGAAACAACCCGCCGGGAAACCATTGCGGAAAGCATCCGCGAAGCAACGGGACGGACGGGCCTCGCTTTGCCCGCAGCGGACAGATAAGCCTGCCGAAGAACAGACGGCAAATACCGCCTTCGGTAGGATCGCTGCGCAGGAACCGGCATAGGACCGCGCACGAAAATATCGCTCCCGACGGCCAGATAGGAAAGCTTTTGCGCCATTTCGCGGCAAATGTGATATTCAATCAACTCACCGGAAAGTTCCCGACGCATTCTTTCCGATTTTTCCGCCTGCCGGGGCAACAGCATAGCGGATTTGATTTGCACCAGCCGCGCCGCCATATCGAGAAATTCCGAAGCGATTTCCATGCTGACTTCCCGCATCTGCCGAATGGCATCCATATACTGTTCCAAAACTTCGACAATCGGAATATCGTAAATATTTAATTTATTTTTACGCACCAAATAGAGGAGCAGATCCAGCGGGCCTTCAAAATTGGGCAGTTTATAGGAAATCGGTTCCATTTCATCGCCTTAAAACAGATTGGGCATTCCGAACAGCTTGCATACCACAAAGCCAAATCCCCGGCGCAGCCAATACAACGGCGTATCCAGTACGCCGGTGAACAGCAGCACAAACACCACCAGCATGATAATCCGCTCATAACGCATCATCGCGTAAGACCATTTATCCGGAAGGATAGCGGAGAATATACGGGATCCGTCCAGTGGAGGAATGGGCAGCAGATTAAATACCGCCAAACTGATATTGATGGAAGCCAATACCTGAATCAACATCAGATAAGCGTAATTCATCACCCGAAGGCTCACCGAACCGGGTGCCCAAAACCCGCTTTCGGTAAAATCCCCGCCGCAAATCAACACGATAAGGCGAAACAGCCCTACGGAGAGGATAGCCATCAGCAGATTGGCAAGCGGCCCCGCTAAAGCCGTCAGCGCCATATCCCGCTTGGGTTTGCGAAAATTATTGGCGTTTACAGGAACCGGTTTTGCGTACCCAATTCCAAAAAGCAACAGCATCACGGCACCCAACGGATCGAGGTGACGCATCGGGTTCAGCGTAAGCCGCCCGTTCCAGCGAGCGGTGCTGTCCCCCAAACGGTCTGCCACAAAAGCGTGAGCGCATTCGTGCACGGGAAGCAAGACAAAAATCATCACGGCATAGGAGAGCAAAATAAACAGCATATCGACAATGCTGAGATTGCCCCGCCAAAATTGTATTAAGGAAGAAAGCATGACTGATTGAATCCTTTCCCTGTAAACGGAAAAAAGTTGGCATAAAAGCAACGGCCAAACGGCCGAGAAACAGAAGCATAACCGGCGTGCGGGCGGCAAAAGTGCCGATATACGAAAGAATAAAGGCAACCTCCGCACAAAACCGGTTACCGCCTTTATCACCCAACTGCGGGCACATTTGCGGATTTTATTTCATCTGAGGAAAAATCCGTTCTTTGCCTTTTCAAAATAATCATTATGCGAAGATGCCTAAAAAAGCACGCAGAACCGCAGTTACGCCAAGCGCCGCTTTCACGCCTTTTTATGGAAAAACGCTTCGTCGAAAACGGCGAAGCGCATCATGCCGGATTCCTTTCAACTCCCGGATTTAAGAAAACTTGTCACGATCATGCCCACCAGCACCAAAACAAAGAAAGCAATCGCCAAAAATTTGGTAAACCGCTCTAAGCGGGCATCCCATGTTTTGGCTTTCCCTTTTTCCATAAAGGTATCCACCGCGCCGGAAATAGCGCCGATGTTTGCCTGACGGCCCTGCTGCAACAGAATGATAAGAATAATAAGCAACGCCGCGATAATCAGTACCACCGCCACGGCAATTTCGAAACCGTTCATATTGATTTGCAACCTCCAACTTCAACCACACGGGAAAATCATTCGCGCAAAGGATTGTAGCACATTTTCACAAACAATGCAAGTACTTTTGACCATGCAGAAAATTTTCCGGGCAAAACCCGCATAACCGGGTACCGTCCGGCCTTACCGAACCGCCTGAAACACTTTGAGAGATTCCAGCGGATGACCTTTGGCGTCAAACATTGCCTGATTGTCCACCGCGCAACCGCCATAATATTTCCCGGCATCATCGGGATCGTACGCGGAGGCATAACTGCTTGCCCAACCGGAGCCGAACTGTTCCCATTTTTTCTGATTTTCCGTTTTAGAAGATCCTCCCGCCGCAATCCATGTGCCTTCCCAATAGCATACGCCGATGCCCTCGGGAATTTGCGCCACCGTTTCAATGACATCCCGCACCGACTGCGCCTGTCCCTGAACCGTATACGGATACGGCTTTGCAACATTGCTGCCGGACGCGATAGTGTTGCCGTGAAAATCGGTGTCATCCGGAGTATAAGCGTAGGAAGTTTCCATCACCATAACCTTTTTGTGATACTCCTGCGCCACGCCGGAAAGTTCCTGGCTCAGGTTTTCCAAAGTTCCGTGCCAATAGGGATAATACGAACTGGCAAACACATCGTAATCGACTCCGTATGTTTCCAATTTACGGGCATACGAAGCATAGGAACCGGATTTTTCCGGATTGGTAAAATGTGCCGCCACCAACGCTTGAGGGCAACATTTTCTCACCGCTTGGCTTCCCGCGTTCATTAAAGCGCAAATATTTTCCCATCCGGTTTCGCCGCACAAGGCACCGTTGGTTTCATTGCCTACCTGAACCATAGCGATGTTGCTTCCCGCATTCAAAATCTGTCGCAGACTTTCTTCGGTAAAAGCGGAAAGCGCCTCGCATTTTTGCGTGATGTCCATTTGCGCCCACTCAAGCGGAACCATTTGCTTACCGGGATCCGCCCAAAAATCGGAATAATGAAAATCCACAATGAGCTTCAGGCCGTATAACGCGGCGCGGCGGCCGATTTCCGCGGCCTTTTCCACATCACAGTTTCCGCCGCCGTAACCATTTCCCTGGGCATCGTACGGATGGTTCCATACCCGTACACGAATGTGGGTGACGCCGCTTTGCGCAAGCGTTTGAAAAACATCCTGAGGTTCACCCTCAAAATTATAATAAACCACACCGCTTTGCTCTTCCGATATCACGGAGGAAGCATCCATGCCCATGATAAAATCTTCTTTTAATCCTTCCACTTTTTCTACCTCGGCTGTTCCGTCGTCTGTTTCCTCGACAGGAGCAGCGGTCGTAACCGTTTGAGAAGCTGTTGCGGGAGCGGACGCGGTCGTTTCGGTTCCACCGCCGCCTTCTTGAGACTCCTGACTGCACGCGCTCAGCAAAGTCAAAAGCATAAGCACAGATAAAATCATCGGAAACCATCGTTGTGTCCACCGTTTCATGTGCGTTTTCTCCTTACGGCATATTCAGCAACTTCTGCGCCAGCTGTACGGCCAAGCCGTCTTCCAAATGCACGGACTTGCTGCCCAGATAAAGATAATAATCTTCGTTCCCATAGGTGATATAATCGGTCAGAATGCCTTTTTTGGTGTCGGCATCGTAGACTTTTATCGGTTCTCCGTTTAATCCGGGCAAAAGTTTTTTCACCAAATCGGTTTTTTCGGATTCCGGAAGAATAAACACATCGCCCTTCTCGATGTTTTCCATATCGAACATCACATAGCTGAACGGATGCACTTTGATCATCCGGATATTATCCGGCTTATCTTCCTCTAACTTTACCGCTAAAGCGGTATCCTCCATAGCGGGAACATTACAGTACAGAGTGAGCTTTTTAGCGGGAGAAGTATCACCCACAAAGGAAAAAATCCATGTCCACAACAAAAAGCTGGCCAGCAGCCACAGGATAAAGGTGTGCAGCTGAGAAACTACATTGCGCAGAAATTTCATGGCGCCACCTCATACGCAGCTACATAGCCGTGAGCGGTGTAAATCGCGGTTGCGTTCGCTTTTGACAGCTTTTTGGCCACCGATTCACAAACCAGAATTCTGTCGTCGCTGCCCGGAAGCCGAACTCTTTTGGCTATAATGCTCTTGCGAATTTTCAGCCGCTTATCAGTGACCACGGGAGATCCTTCCCGGCGAATTCGCTCCTCCGTGTGCAGCATCTGCGCGTGACTCAGTTCCCGTTTTCCCGCTATTACCACAAAAAGCGCATCGTATATAACCACCCAACCCGCCGCAGCACTGACCAAAATAGAGGCAATCTCCAGCTTTTCCGCGGTCGCGGTGGTGGAAACAGCCGCCATGATAATGCACGCGGCAAGCGCCAGTCCGCCGAAAATGCCCAGGCCGACTGTCCAGCGTAAAATTTTGTTTTTCATGCGTGCAATATCCTCTTCGGTGTACAGTTCAACAATTTGCATGGTGTCTCCCCTTTTTTCGGTGTGACCGGCCGAAGCACGAATTTTTGGAACCGTTTCCTCGGCGGTGGAAAGTATATCACCTTTGCGGAAAATTGGCAAGGGTTCACCGAAGACCAAAAGCCAAAATTACAAAAAGCAAAACCATTGACAAAGCAGATAAAGCCCTGTCTGCGGCCAACCGAAAAATCCGCGCCATGCCCTTGCCGCTTTGAAGTTGCACGGCGGGGAAAAAAGTGCTATACTGAAAAAGCGGCAAGCAAAGCGGCAAAACACGGCCATTCTCTCGGAATGGCGGAAAGGATGCAGTTCATGCCCATTAAGATTCCGGATCATCTTCCCGCCGCCAAAACGCTGGAAGCGGAAAAAATTTTTATTATGACTGAAGACCGGGCCGTTCACCAGGATATTCGCCCTTTGCGCCTGCTTATCGTCAACATCATGCCCACCAAAGAGACAACGGAAACTCAGCTGCTCCGGCTCCTGGGCAATACCCCGCTTCAGTTGGATATCGACCTGCTGCAATTGGTCACGCATACCTATAAAAATACTTCCTTTGAATATCTGAAAGAGTTTTATCAGACATTCGAAGAAGTTCGCTTTCGCCATTACGACGGCATGATTGTCACCGGTGCGCCGGTGGAAATGCTTGCCTTTGAAGCAGTGGATTATTGGAAAGAACTGTGCGTGATTATCGATTGGGCGCAGACCCACGTGTACTCCACGCTGTATATCTGCTGGGGAGCGCAGGCGGGCCTGTACCATCTGCACGGCATTCCCAAATATCCGCTGACGGAAAAACTTTCCGGCGTATTCCGCCACCGGCCGCTGTTTGTCAATCATCCGCTCACGCGCGGGTTCGATGAGGTATTCGATATGCCGCATTCCCGCCATACGGAAATCCGGGAAGCGGATATCGCCGCCGTTCCCTCTCTGCAGATTGTGGTATCTTCTGCCGAAGCGGGCCCGGCGGTAATGGTATCCGACGACGGAAGAGAAGTATATGTTATGGGGCACTGCGAATACGACCGGCTGACCCTTCGGGACGAATATGAGCGCGATCTATCGCGCGGATTATGCCCCCGCGTACCCCGCCACTATTTCCCAAACGATGACCCGTCCGCCGTTCCGCCGATGACATGGTGCAGCCATGCGCATTTACTGTTTTCCAATTGGCTCAATTATTTTGTCTACCAGCAAACGCCATACGATTTGCAATCGCTGGAAGCCCTTCACACATGAAACACCGACGCGTAACGACCAATCAAAACCGATATTATCTATCGGCCACGCTGCGCAGACGACAATCTTTTTAAGCGCAAAAACACCTAAGGCAATACCGCACAAAGGCAGCAGCCGGCCATTGTGCGGTATTGCCTTAATCTAAATCGTTGCGAACTAAATCCTCCAGCGATTCCCGCCTGACCGTAAGGCGGGCAGCACCTTCCTTGGTGAACACCACAGCCGGCCTGGGGAACCGATTATAATTTGAAGCCATGGAATAATTATACGCCCCCGTAGCGAGCACCGCCAAAATATCTCCCGGTTCGCAAGGTTGCAAAAGCGTATTTTCCTGAATTAAATCACCGCTTTCGCAGCACCGGCCGGCCACGGTCACCGGTTCTTGCGCGGGAAGATTCGCTTTTCCGGCGACAAGAACCGTATAAGGCGCTCCGTACAACGCATAACGGGGATTATCCGTCATACCTCCGTCGACACCTACATACGTGCGTACACCGGGAATATTTTTGATGCTACCCACCGTATACAGCGTGACGCCCGCAGGAGCAGCCACCGACCGCCCCGGTTCGATAAAAATAAACGGAATCGGAAAATCCAGCTTTTCCGCCTGATCTTTCAGTGCATTCGCAACCCGAACCAGATATGCCCTCGGGGGAAGCGGATGATCGCTTTCGGTATACCGTATACCGAACCCGCCCCCTAAGTCCAGTTCATGAAGCGTAACTCCGTAATGCCGCCGGACGTCGTACATAAATGTCAGCATCACGCCCGCCGCGTGCGCAAAAGGAAGATCATCGAAAATCTGAGAACCGATATGGCAGTGAACCCCGGTAAGACAAATATGCGGAAGAGAAATGGCTTCGCCGACAAAGCGAAGCGCGTCGCCATTTTCCAACGTAAAGCCGAATTTGGAATCTATTTGCCCCGTGCGGATAAAGCTGTGTGTATGCGCATCAATGCCCGGCGTGATGCGCATGAGTATATTCGCTGTTTTCCCCAATGCTCCAGCAATGCGGGATATTTGCCGCAATTCTCCCGGGTGATCCGCTACTATTCTTCCCACACCGCACTCCAGCGCCATTTTGATATCGGCATCGGTTTTGTTGTTGCCATGAAACATCAGGTGCTCTGCGGGAAATCCCGCGCAAAGCGCCGTATATATCTCTCCCGGAGAAACCACATCCGCCCAGCAATCTTCCTGCTGAACCATACGATAAATGGCCTTAAACGCACACGCTTTGCTGGCATACGCCACCGCTCCGCCGTTTACGAAGCATTTGGAAAGCGTCGCGCGGTAATCCCGAAGCGCTTGACGAAAAAGCGTTTCATCCATCACATATAAGGGCGTCCCGTAATGCTTGGCCAGCGTTACCGTATCGCACCCGCCAACGGTTAAATGCCCCAAACCGTTCACTCCGTAAGCAGGAGAGATGTTTTTCGGATCCATATGCTGATTTCCCCTAATCTTCAGACACCTCCCGTACGCAATCACAAATTTGTTCGGTTCCTTCCTTAGTTACAGCGGAAAACGGTATCACGCGAAGCCCGGACAATTCCGAGAATGTTTCCTGCCACCGATTTTCCGCATGCCTGCGCTCGGTCGCCTTTAATTTATCCGCTTTGGTCAGCGCCACAATGAAGGGAATCCCGTCGTCAATCAAAAAATCCAGCATTTTTTGATCGTCTGTGGAGGGGGGAATGCGCATATCCAAAAGCTGAATCACCAAGCGGCAGTCTCGTTCATCAGAAAAATATCCGTCAATGAGCCGGGAATACCGTTGACGTTCGGCAAAAGATACTTTGGCGTAACCGTATCCGGGGAGATCGCAAAGACGAAAAAATCGCGTCCGGTAAAAATTGACCGTTGCCGTTTTTCCGGGCCGGGCGCCGGTTCGCGCCAAAGCGTGCCGGCCGAAAACAGCATTAATCAAAGAGGATTTGCCGACATTTGAGCGCCCGCACACGGCAATTTCCGGAATATCCGATGCGGGGAACTGCTGCGGTTCACCCGCCGAAAATTCAAAAAATATTTCATTTGCGTTCACTTTCGCGCCCTCGTATCGGCCGATTTTCCCGCCCGCCGCTGAGGTTTCTGCGAAACAGCAGCTGGAACCGATCCGGTTTTCACCGGTGCTTTCACCAGCGAATGCCGAATGACTTCATCCATATGTTCCACCGGTATGATATTCAGGCCGTTCTTAACCGTCTGATCCACTTCGTCCAAATCCGGCATATTGCCTTTGGGAATCAATACCGTTTGCATATGATGGGTATACGCCGCCATGAGCTTTTCCTTTAAACCCCCAATGGGCAGCACCCTTCCGCGCAGGGAAAGTTCCCCCGTCATGGCCAAATTACCCCTGACCGGAACCTCTGCCAAAGCGGATAGGATGGCGGTGGTCATGGCAGCGCCGGCGGAAGGACCGTCTTTGGGCACAGCCCCTTCCGGCGCATGCAAATGAATATCCCGGCTTCGGTAAAAATCGAGAGGAACATCGAAATCTCCCGCGCGAGAGCGAACATAACTGATGGCAAGCCGGGCGGACTCCTTCATGACATCTCCCAAAGATCCGGTTAATTCCACTTTTCCCGTGCCTTCCAGTATAGCCACTTCAATGGGGAGCATTTCTCCGCCAACCGAAGTCCATGCCAAACCGTTGACCAATCCGATAGCATCGCCATGCGATGTTTCATCGGATTTGTACTTCACCGGCCCAAGATACGGGGCTAAATCTTTTACGGTGACCGATTCTTCTTCTTTGGAAACAATCTTCTTGGCCGCCTGACGGCAAATTTTGCCGATGCACCGTTCCAACTGCCGAACACCTGCTTCCCGCGTATACCCCTCGATAATGCCACGAATCGATTTATCCGGAATGTGAAGCTGCTTAGCATTTAGGCCGTTTAGCTTTAACTGCTTCTTGACAAGATGACGCTTGGCAATTTGAAATTTTTCCTCCGCCGTGTAACTGCCCATTTCCAAGACGTCCATCCGGTCGTAAAGGGGCTGAGGAATCGCATTGACATCGTTGGCGGTGGTGATAAACAGCACACGCGAAAGATCAAAGGGTACTTCCAAAAAATGATCGACAAAACCGCTGTTTTGTTCGGTATCCAGCGCTTCGAGCAGCGCCGAGGCCGGATCTCCGCGCAAATCGTTACCCAGTTTATCCACTTCATCCAGCAAAATCAACGGATTTGAAGTGCCCGCCTGACGGATCGCCGTCATTATGCGCCCCATCATGGCCCCGACATAGGTTTTTCGGTGCCCGCGAATATCCGCTTCATCCCGAACGCCGCCCAAAGAGACGCGGACATATTTTCTGCCCATAGCGCGAGCCACGGAACGGGCGACAGATGTTTTGCCCACGCCCGGAGGACCCGCCAGACAGAGCACCTGACCGGACGGGTGACCGGTAAGCTGCCACACGGCCATCAATTCCAAAACCCGCTCTTTGATTTTCTCCATACCGTAATGTTCGCGATTCAGCAGCCGTTCGGCACGTTCCAAATCCGTCTTATCGGTGCTGGTAACCCCCCAAGGCAGGGAAAGAGCCGTATCCAAATAATTGCGCACTACCGTAGCTTCGTGAGAGCCGTACGGCATTTTAGCGAGTTTATCCGTTTCTTCCAGAAATTTTTCCGCCACTTCGGGAGGCAAAGATAATTTTTGTATCTTTTCGCGATATTCATCCGATTCTTCAAGAGGATCATCCGCTTCCCCCAACTCTTCCGCAATCGCCCTCATCTGTTCGCGCAAATAATATTCTTTTTGATTCTGCTCCACCTGATCCTGCACACGATCCTGAATGGTTCGCTCCACCCGCATAACAGCGCACTCTCGCTCCAGAAGTCTGAGAACAATCTCAACACGTTTCGAAATAGGAATGCACGAAAGAACCTGTTCCTGCTCTTCGGTAGATAGCGGGAGACGGTACGCGATGTAATCCGCAACAAACGAAATATCTCCCGATGTACGAATCGGCATCAGATCGTTGTCATCGAAGCGCGGATCCAAATCCACATATTCCGAAAACAAATCCTGACAACTGCGCAAAAGAGCCGTTTTTTTAACCGTATTGGCCACGGAAGAAGTCGGGCAGGGGATCACCTGTGCGGAGATGTACGGTTCATCCTGAAGAATGTGCAACAGTCTGGCCCGGGATATGCCTTCCACCGCGATACGAAATGCGTTCTCCCCTGCACGGAGTATCTGCCTCACCTTGGCAATCACGCCTACGGAATATAGATCCCCCTCTTGAGGAGATTCCACACGCATATCCCGCTGAGTAACGAGAAAAACCGTTTGATCCTTTTGCATACTCTCCGCTAAGGCAGAGACGGATTGTTCCCGCCGAATTTCGCAGTGAGCCATAATCTCGGGAAACAAAACCAATCCCCGCATGGCCAATAGAGGAAGGGTTTCGGGATGCTGTTCACATTTCCGGACAATCAAAGAGAACACCTCCGTTTCCAAGAAGCCATTGGATGTTACACAACCGATTTTGATCGTAACATGAAGTCATTACGCACTTGCTTTTCGTCTTTGCACTTTTGCCCGCGCGGCGGTTTTCAGGGGAGACGGTTTACGCTGCGGATTATAGGTGATTTCGGGGTCTTTACCCTCTTCCACCGTTTCCCGGGTAATCACAATTTTTTCCACGGTATGATCGGACGGAACTGCAAACATATATTTTGTCAACAAATCCTCCATCACCGAACGTAAGCCCCTTGCCCCGGTGTTGAGTTTTTGCGTTTTGCGCACCACGGCGTTCAATGCTTCGGGAGTAAATTCCAACTGTACGCCATCCAGTGCAAACAAATGCACATACTGCTTCAACAAAGCGTTTTTCGGCTCCACCAAAATCCGAGTGAGCGCTTTGGCGTCCAAATCCTGCAAAACGGCAATCACCGGAATACGCCCGACCAGTTCCGGAATTAGGCCGTACTTAATCAAATCCTGCGGAGTCACTTGCGCATATAATGCGTTTGCCTCCAACGATTTTCGTGAGGTGACCTCTCCGCCGAATCCCAGAGAACCGGCTGCCACCCGGCGCTCGACAATACTGTCGAGGCCGTCAAAAGCTCCGCCCAAAATAAACAGGATATTCGTAGTATCAATCTGGATAAATTCCTGCTGCGGATGCTTGCGCCCGCCCGCGGGAGGAACATTGGCAACGGTTCCTTCCACAATCTTCAGCAGTGCCTGCTGCACGCCTTCCCCACTGACGTCCCGCGTAATAGAGGGATTTTCGCTTCGCCGGGAAATTTTATCTATCTCATCTACATAGATAATGCCCCGTTGCGCTCTTTGTACATTTCCGTCCGCTGCCTGAAGTAGGCGCAGGAGAATGTTTTCCACATCCTCCCCCACATACCCTGCTTCCGTCAGCGTGGTGGCATCGGCAATGGCGAAAGGCACATCCAGCAGTTTTGCCAGCGTCTGCGCCAAAACGGTTTTGCCCACTCCTGTGGGACCAAGAAGAAGCACATTGCTTTTCCCGATTTCCAAATCCGTATCTTTGCCAAAATAAACACGCTTATAGTGATTATACACCGCAACGCTCAAAGCAATTTTCGCATTATCCTGCCCGATGACATAGTTGTCCAGCCCTTTTTTCAACTCCTTCGGAGTAGGCAGTTTGGGAGGGATTTCATCGGCCTTCGTATCTTTTTTATCTTCGTCGGGCATACCTAAGCTTTCGGCCAGAATATGTTCACACAGTCTGACACATTCGTTGCAAATATATACGCCAGATCCCGCGATCAGTTGCAATACCTCATCCTGTGATTTGCCGCAAAAGGAACAAAAAACTTCGTTGGGTCTTGGCATAAACAAGGTTCATCCTTTCCAAACACAAGGGCAAATTCGCACAAGGATTGCCCTACCGGTGCAACGGCGATTCTTCATACGGCGAACGCCAAAAGCTTATTGCCGCTTTTCGACCACTTTATCGATCAACCCGTATTTCACGGCTTCAGCCGCCGTCATGAAATTGTCGCGGTCGGTATCCCGCTCAATCACTTCAAGAGGCTGACCCGTCATTTCGGAAAGCAGGGTATTCATACGTTTCTTGATAAAGAGTATGTGATCTGCCTGAATCTTGATATCGCTCGCCTGCCCCTGAGTGCCACCCATCGGCTGGTGAATCATAATTTCGCTGTTGGGCAACGCCATACGCTTGCCTTTTGCTCCGGCTGCCAGAAGGAAAGACCCCATACTCGCCGCCATACCGATGCAGGTAGTGGACACATCACATTTGACAAATTGCATGGTGTCGTATATGGCCATTCCGGATGTAATCTGCCCACCCGGGCTGTTGATATACAAATGAATATCTTTATCCGGATCCTGGCCCTCCAAATACAAAAGCTGCGCCACCACCAGCGATGCGGTAACGTCATTCACTTCATCCGACAAAATGATAATGCGGTCGTTGAGCAAGCGGGAGAAAATATCATAACTGCGCTCCCCCCTGCTGGTCTGCTCCACGACATACGGTACCAAACTGCTCATTGTTGCTTCGCCCTTTCTTTTTTTACTTTAGACAACACCGCATCAAGATCGGCTACCGCCTTTGCCGCCCATCTGCACGGCAATCTTTGTGCGGTATTGCATTTATACGGTTTCACCTGATTGAAGTTACCGATTTATGCTTCCTTATTGGATGTTGCTGCCTCGGGCGCCGGTTCTTTCGACGCTGTATTTTCCGACTGAGCTTCCGATGCGGTACTCGATTCGGCTTCGGTTGTTCCTGAATCCGGCGTTTCGGCACCTGGCTGTTCTTCTTCGATCACAGCATTATCGGTAATCAGCTGTAATGCCCGATTCATGCGAACATCCCGGATAAGCAATTCTTTGTCGACCGCTTTCTTCACCGTTTCAAGCTCTGTTCCCCATTGATCCGCGAGTTTTTGATATTCTGTCTCCAATTCCTCTTCCGTGGGAACAATATTCTCCGCTTTGGCAATCGCCTCCAGAACCAAGCGACCTTTGACCTGCCTTTCGGACGGTTCGCGTAAAGATTCCTTTAGTTTTTCCTGAGTCGTATCGGTGTATTCCAGATATTTCTCCAATGTAAGACCGTGAGACTCCACCTGGTAAGTCAAATCACGGATGTGCTCCTGAATCCGATGTTCAATCATCGCCTGCGGGATTTCCACCGATACTTCCGTAATCAGTTTGTTCAGAAGCACATCCTGAAAATGCTCATTGGCTTCTTTTTCATTTTCTTCGGCAAACTTTTTGCGAATATCCGCTTTCCATTCCTCTAAAGTATCAAATTCGCTGCAGTCTTTTGCGAATTCATCATTGACCTCAGGCAGTTCTTCTATCTGAATTTCCTGTAGCCGGCACCGGAAAACAGCCGGTTTTCCGGCAACCTGCTTGGAACCGTAATCATCGGGAAAAGTAACGGAAATTTCAAAATCCTCATCCAGCGGTTTGCCGACGATCTGGTCTTCAAAACCGGGAATCAGCTGACCGGACCCCAATTTTACATGATAATCTTCTGCTTTGCCGCCTTCAAACGGCTTACCGTCAATAAACCCTTCATAAGACAATTCCACCACATCGCCGTTTTGCGCGGGACGGTTATCCACGGAAATCATTCGGGCATTACGCTCGCGAAAGCGCTGAATCTCGGCATCAATATCCTCATCCGTAACTTCCTTGACCGTTTTGGGCGCTTTCAGGCCCTTATATTCACCCAAAGTAATCTCCGGCTGTACGGTAATTTCCGCCGTAAAAGAAAAACCCTCTTTACCGACCGACTGAACATCCAGATTTACCGTATCATCCACATATTCCAAACCGGCTTCACTGATGGCATCATCGAGCGCCTGCGGATAAAGATCGTTTATTGCGTCTTCGTAGAACACGCCTTCGCCGTACAATTTTTCCACCAAATGCCTCGGTGCCTTACCTCTGCGAAAACCCGGGACATTCATTTTGCGGATATTTTTGCGGTAAGCGGCGGCAACCGCCTTTTCAAAAGACTCGGCGTCCACTTCCACTTCCAGCTTGACCCGGCAGTGTTCCTGTCTTTCGACGGATTTTAGCTTCATATAGTTTCCTCCATTCACAAATAACGGCGCGGTATTTCCGTAAATATGAAAAAATCTATTTCGGCTTTGTTTGGTTATCTTTCTTGGCGGCCTTATTCCCCCGCAAAACCAAACAGTATTTTTAGTATACCACAAATTCTCCGGTATTTCCACCTGTTTTTCCAACCTATGGAAACTTTTTGTTCCCAACCGGTGAAAAAGCCCATACCGTCTGTAAAAAATCCTAATTCACGAAAAATATCAATGCGGTACTGCCCGAGTTTGCCACTTAATAGAAAAAAGATCTTCCAGAAATGCCGTATTTATCAA
>CAZMAM010000023.1:0-26134 GCA_964564305.1 uncultured Eubacteriales bacterium | reverse complement strand
AAAAAAGATGGAACTGCAAAAATATGGCTGAAGCCTATTAATTAGAGGCTCCCTTTACTTTTTTAATATCATTTTG
Organism: uncultured Eubacteriales bacterium; assembly: GCA_964564305.1. Taxonomy (GTDB): domain Bacteria; phylum Bacillota; class Clostridia; order Oscillospirales; family Acutalibacteraceae; genus RGIG1959. The sequence goes on along the minus strand of CAZMAM010000023.1, from coordinate 26,058 downwards.
TACTGAATAGCCAATAATATTTCGGATCCGTTCGGGTTACTTTTGCCTGTTCTCGATTTCGGCAAAGAGTTTGGGCAGCGCTTCAATGATATCGGTCGGCAGCATGGAAATTTGCGATAAGGCTTCGGCGGCGATTTCTCCGGCGGCGCCGTGCAGATACACCCCGCACATGGCCGCCTGCATCGGGCTTTGACCCTGTGCCAGAAACGAGGCGATCATGCCCGCGAGCACATCCCCGCTGCCTCCGGTCGCCATACCTGGGCATCCGGTGGGGTTGATCATAGCTTGCCCGTCGGGGGACGCCACCACCGTGCGGTACCCTTTCAGCACCACCGTTACCCCCTTTTCCGCGGCAAAGCGTCTGGCGGCACCCACGCGGTCTGCCTGAATGTCCTCAACGGTCAGCCCGGTCAGGCGCGCCATTTCACCGGGATGGGGCGTAATCACCAGCGGAGCGGAAATTTCATTCCAAGCCTCGGGGTGTTGTGCCAGAATATTTAATCCGTCCGCGTCCGCCACCGCGGGAACCGAAAGATTTTTCAGCAAAGCAAGGATAACCCCGGCGGTGGCCTCCGCGCAGGACAACCCGCAGCCGATAAGCGCCGCGCTCGCCCGGTTCGCGCGCGAAATCAGCAACTGCCCAGCCTCGGGGGCCAAGCCTCCCTCTTCATCCCTGGGCAGCAGCGTAAACACCGCCTGCGGCATTGAACCCGCCATAATCGCATAAAGCGAACGCGAAACCGCCATCTCCAAAAGGCCCAATCCGCAGCGCAGCGCAGCCGTTCCCGCCATGATGGCGGCGCCGGCCATTCCCTCGCTCCCGGCAAAACAAAGCAGCCGGCCATAATTGCCTTTATGACTGTCCGCGGCACGGCGCGGGAAACACGCCTGCACCGCATCGGGGATGATTTCTTCCACATGGGCAGCATACATGGCGGTCAGCCGCGCATCGATGCCGACGGAAACCACTTTGAGTTCGCCGATGAGCGTCCGGGCAGCCGGTACGGTAAACCCGGGTTTGGCGGCAGTAAAGGTAACCGTCAGATCGGCTTTCAGCGTATCCCCGTCGGCCTGACCCGTATCGGCGTGCATCCCACTGGGCACATCGAGCGCCACCACGGGAATATCGAGCGCATTAATCACGCGAAAAAGCGAGCGAATCCCGTCGGGCAGTTTTCCGTGAAAACCAATCCCGTACACGCCGTCCACAATCAGCGACGCCTGCCTGACGCACGCCGCCGCCAAATACGGTTCCGCAGACAGGGAGAGAAACTGAGCCTGCCCGTCATCGGCCAATTCCGCAGCCCGTTTGGCCGATGGAGTCTGCGGCTCCGCAGCGGTGATAACTGTCACTTTCGCGCCGCGCAGCGAAAGCAGACGCGCCGTCACATAACCGTCTCCGCCGTTGTTTCCTCCGCCGCAAAGTATCGCGACGGAGCGCCCTTTCATCTGATAACGCACCCCGATTTCCCGCGCGGCCGCCGCACCGGCGTTTTCCATAAGAGAAGATTCTGTCACCCCTTCTTTCATCACCGCCGCTTCCAAGCGCCGCATATTCTCCGCCGTTACCGTTTGCACCGAACCGCCCCTTTCTGCCGGTTCAAAAAGCCCCCGGAAAGAGAGCAAAATCTTCTTTCCGGAGGCGCTTTTCACCGTGTGTTTTCCCATACCGCCGCAAGACCGTTTCAGTCGGCCGCATAATTGTTGCCTTATAGAGATTCGTTCACGCTCACGCCGCCGGTGGAAAGATAACCGTTGCTCAGAGGATCCACCGGTGTTCCATTGACCCGAACCTCAAAATGCAGATGCGGGCCGGTCACGTTTCCGCTTGCCCCCACCAGCGCGATGGTCTGCCCGGCGGTCACCGCCTGACCCACGCTGACCAGCAGCTGCGAACTGTGCCCGTAAAGGGTCATAATCCGCTGCCCGGCGCCATCTAATCCGTGATCGAGAATAATATAATTGCCGTACCCGCCGGAATACCCGTATTGCGCCAAAGCCACCACGCCGTCCGCCGCGGCGACAATCGGGGTGCCGTAACAACCGCTCCCGGCAATGTCGATGCCGTTGTGGTGCCTGCCCCAGCGGTACTTAAAGGTACTGGTAATGATGGTGCAGGCCGGCGCGGGCCAGTACATGGTTCCGCTCAGAAAAGTCTGTCCGCTGCCGACGGACGAATGGATAAGTTCATCAATTTGCCGCTGAACTTCGGCTTCCGCCGCTTCGGCGGCAGCGATTTCCGCGTTATAATGCTCGAGATCGCGGTTGAGCTGGTCGGTAATCACATTGATTTCGCTGTACAGAGAATCCAATTCCTGCTTTTTGACATTTAAATCGTTTTGTACCTGAATCACCGGTTCGCGCTGCTTATCTAATTCCCGCTTGTCCTCTTCCAGCGAATCTTTATCGTTCTGAATAACCTGAAGCTCTTTCTCCATCGCGTTCATCAGCGCCTGGTCGTTTTCGCTCGCCAATTCCACCGCCTTGGACATCACCAGATAATCGTAAAAGTTTTCCGCGCTCATCAGCATCTGCAGATTGTTGCTCAGCGCGCCGCTCTTGGAAACGGCGCGCAGCCGGACGCGCAAATTTTCAAATTGATCGGAAATCGCGGCTTCCTTTTCGCCGATGGCCTGCTCCTTTTGCGCAATTTCGTAATTTTTCGCGTTGATTTGCGCATCTAGCTGATCCACTAACTGCTGATTGACCGCAATTTCCTGTTCTTTTACCTGAATTTGCTCCTGAAGCAGCGCTTTTTGCGCTTCCTGGTCCTCCAGCGTCTGCGCGGCGGAATCCCGCTGAGCGGCGAGTTCCTTCTGACGCGCTTCCAACTGCTGCTGTTCCTCGCGCAAATCCTCAACCGTCTGCGCACGGACAGGAACAGACGCCGTCGGCAGCGCAAAACAGCCGATCAGCAATAACACGGAAAGCAAAACAGCCGTTATCGGCTTGATGATGTGATATCGGCGGATTCCCATGGAACCTTCTCCACCTTTCCCCTGTACATGCTTTTCCCGATTTTTTCCGGCAAAGCCGCACGCGGGCCGCCGCGCGAATACACGCGAGCCTCCCCTTTGCGGCACAAGCTTTATAATAAGATTGTTCGGACACTGCGAAAATTTCCGGCCGAAAGCATTATGGCCAAAACAGGCTCCCGCCCAGGCGCCGGTTACCGCTTGCCGCCCTTATCCCAGAACATCGATGCCGACGGTGGAAAGATACCCGTTGGCCACCGGATCCACCGCCGTTCCGTCCTCGCGAACTTCAAAATGCAAATGCGCGCCAAACGAATTGCCGGTGTTTCCGATGGAGCCGATGCGATCGCCCGCGGAAACCTCCTGCCCTTCGTAAGCGATAATTTCGCTCGCGTGTCCGTAAAGCGTCAGAATACGGCGCCCGCTGGCGTCATACCCGTGGTCGATCATCATGTGCAGGCCGTATCCGCCGCCCCAGGTATCGTATTTGTTGACGTATACCACGGTTCCGTCCGCAGCGGCAACAATCGGTTCGCCCTCGGCGTCGCCGTAAAGCGCGATATCCACGCCGTAATGCTGCCTGCCCCAGCGGGATTTAAAGCTGCTGGTAATCACTTTGCAGGTCGGCGCCGGCCACATCATGGAACCGCTCTGAAAAGTTGGCGGCGTGTAACCGCTTCCGCCGTTATTTTCGGCATCATCGCCGCCGCTTTCGCCATCTTCGGGATCGCCCTCATTGTTTTCTCCGTTTCCGCCGTTTTCGGGATCACCCTCATTGCTTTCGCCGTTTCCGGGGTTATCTCCTTGCGGATTATCCCCGCCGTTATTCTCTTCTTCGGGCGGAGGCGTTTGCTCTTCCTGCTGCTGTTGCTCTTGCCGGTGCGCTTCCTCCTCGGCGGCCAGCTGCTCCATGATTCCGTCTATCTTGCTTTGCATCGCCGCCTGCTGGGCCTGTAATTCGGCAATGTCGTCATCGTAACCCGCCATTTCGCCGCTGAACCGCTGCGCCAGATGATCCGCTTCGGCATACAAAGCTTGAAGCGCCTTTTTGTCCGCTTCGGTTTCCTCCTGAAGGGACTGCGCCTGAGTATGCCGTTCTTTCAGCGCCACGCGGTCTTCTTCCAGAACATCCTCTGTCTGCCGAACGTCCCGCAGATTGCTCTCCAGCAAATCCATCATCTGCTGATCGCGCTCGGAAATACGTTCCATCAGTTTGGAGCCCAGCAGATAATCCGTGTAACTTGAGCTGTCCAGCAGAAAAGAAAGGGAGAAGAACAGAGAGGAGCCTTTGGAAACGGCGCGAAGCCTCGCCCGAAGGGCCCGGGACTGCTCGCCGATCTGCTGCTTCAGCACACCGATACGCACTTCGGCGTTTTCGATATCCGCGGTTCTTTGATCAATCTGCTCCTGAAGCGCGCCGACCATTTGCTGATTGACGGCGATTTGCTGAGATTTTACCCCGATTTGCTCGCGCAAAAGTTCTTTTTGCGTTTCCTGTTCCTTGAGCGACTGCGACGCCTGTTCCCGCTTGGCCTGCAATTCTTTTTCCCGTTCCGAAAGCGACGCCTTTTGATCGGTAAGGCTTCCCAGCGATTCCTCGGCGGCGGCCGAAAGGCGCGAAGGAAGCAGCGCAAAGAAGAGACAGGCGCACAGTACGCAGCATACCGTTGCCCGCAACAGGGAAATCGCTTTTTTACAGCTCACCGCCGACCCCGCCCTCTTCTTTTAAATACCGCCCGATAGAAATACCGCTGCCCAGCATACCGGTGAGCATCCCGATAAGCAAAAATCCGATCAGCAGTTCCGCCCATACCGGAAGCAACCCCGTTAAGCCGGTCTGCCCGATATTGATCAGCTCCACAAATCCGATGCGAATCATCGTGGACAGCCGGTTGTACACAAAATACAGAATCCCGAAGGAAAGCGCCCCCGCCGTGAGCCCCAGTACCATGCCTTCCACCATAAAGGGGATACGGATAAACATTCGGGTCGCGCCCACCGATTTCATAATTCCAATCTCCAGCCGGCGGCTGTACACCGTTAATTTAATGGTATTGGAAATAATGAACAGCGAAACCAAAAGCAGCAGCACAATGATCCATCCGCCCACCGTCAGCACCGCGTTGCGCACATGCACCAAAATCTGCGCGGTCTCCACATAGGCGCTGACATCGTCCACCAGGGGCATGGCGCGAATCTCCCCGAGCGTCTGCTCAATCAGGGACAAATCGCGAAACGTAACCACCTGACCGTCCAGCATGGGGTTGCTCTCTCCCTGAACGCTCTCGTAAATGGCGTCGGGCAATCGGTCTTTATACCGTTCAAGCACTTCTTCCTTCGAAAGAAATTCTACTTTTTCCACGTTGCTCATGGCACGCAGCTGATCGCCAAGCTGCGCCACCTCGTCGTCCGTCGCGGTTTCCACCGCCCACACAACGGCAACGTTTTGATCGTCAAGATATTGAAACGCGCTCTCCACGTTCACAAAGCAAAGATACGCGGCCCCGGAAAGCAGCAGACAGGAAATCAGCACCAGCACGGATGCGACGGCCATAAAGCTGTTCTGCTTAATGGAGCGCAGGCCCTCCTTGACGAGATACCCGAGAATGCCCGGCCTCAATGCGCATCGCCTCCGTTCTTTTGCGCCAGAATATCCTGCAGCACCTCATCCACTTTGGTTTGATCCGATTTGGTTTGATCCGCCTGATGAATGGTATCCAATACGTTCGATACCGCGGTGCTTACCGGTTTATCCGGCGGCAAATCCTCCTGAGGCCTGTCGGACACCACCGTACCCTCGTCAATCACAATGGTGCGCCGGTGAAAATGCTCCACCAGTTCATGCTCGTGAGTAACCACCAGCACGGTGGTTCCGCGCCGGTTGATTTCGGTCAGCAGCTCCATGATTTCATAGGAAAGTTCCGGATCGATGTTGCCGGTCGGTTCGTCCGCGATAATCAGGGCGGGATTGTTAACCAGCGCGCGCGCCAAGCTCACCCGCTGCTGCTCGCCGCCGGAAAGCTCCATGGGAAAATTGCGCGCTTTGTCTTCCAGCCCCACCAAACCCAGAATATACGGAACACGTTTGCGCACCTCTTTGCGGGAAGCGCCCGTGACCCGCATGGCAAACGCCACATTGTCGAACACCGTCATCGTATTGATCAGGCGGAAATCCTGAAACACAATCCCCATGGTTCTGCGCAAATAGGGGATTTCCTTTTGCTTTAATTTGGAAAGGCGGTACCCGTTGACATATACTTCCCCTGCGGTAGGCACCTCTTCGTGCATAATCAGCTTCAGGAAAGTCGATTTGCCCGCGCCGGAACCCCCGACAATGAAGACAAATTCTCCCTTGTCGATCTGAATATTGACGTCCCTCAGCGCTTTCGTTCCGTTGTCGTAAGTTTTGTGTACTCCCCTGAATTCAATCAAAAGTGCTCCTCCTCTATAGGCCGCTTCAAAGCCCGTCTCGGATGCGTCCCCGCTTTTCCCCGCTTATCTTGGCAATGAGTTCTTATCTTGGCAATGAGTCATTGATTATTAGTATTTTACCGGATTGGCGTTCAGATATTTTTTGACCATCAGCGCCACCTTAAACACAATGGCATCGTCAAATTCGCGCAAATCCAGCCCCGTCAGCCGTTTAATTTTTTCCAGCCGGTACACCAGCGTATTGCGGTGCACAAACAGCTTGCGGGAGGTTTCGGAAACATTCAGGTTGTTTTCAAAGAACCGCTGGATGGTAAACAGCGTTTCCTGATCCAGCGCATCGATGGAACTCTTTTTGAAGACTTCGCGCAGAAACATTTCGCAAAGCGTGGTGGGCAGCTGATAGATCAGACGGGCGATGCCCAGATTATCGTAACTGACGATGGTCTTTTCGGTATCGAATACTTTGCCGACTTCCAAAGCCACCTGCGCTTCCTTAAACGAACGGGCAAGATCCTTTATGCCCTCGACCACCGTGCCGATGCCGATGGAAGACTGAGTGTAAAATTCACCGCTCAGGGTATCCGAGATGGAGCGCGCCAGTTTTTCCAAGCTTTCCGATTCAGCGCCGGAACGAATTTCCTTTACCAGCGCGATATCGGTTTCGTTGATATTGATGACAAAATCCTTGGATTTATCCGGAAAGAGATTCTGTATCACATCGAATGTGGAAATATCGGTATGATTGGCCACCCGAATCAAAATCACCACGCGGCTGGCATCGTTGTTAAAGTGCAATTCCCGCGCCTTCAAATAAATATCTCCGGGCAAAATGTTGTCCAGAATGACATTTTTCACAAAATTGCCGCGATCGTATTTTTCATCGTAATATTGTTTGATGCTTGCCAAAGACACCGATAAAAGCGCAGAATATTTTTCCGCCTGCTCGTCTGTTCCTTCCACAAAAAGAATGTATTCGCTGCGCGGACGGGAACCGAACGGCCGGTAGGTAAATCCGTTTTGCGTAAAGCAGCCGGACGCCGAAAACGATTCTGCCGTCACCGCTTCGTTCATCTCGCCTACCCGTCCCAAATCGCTGCAGGCAATAACGGCGGATGTCTCGTCAATAACGCCGATGGTGCGGTCGATAGCGTCTTTCATTTGATGAACAACGCTTTGGAACAATCTGCTCGACATAGGATATTTCCTCACTTTCCGCGATGAAACCGCCCGGCTTCCAAACGGTTCCTTTCTTTTGTGCCGCACAAAGACCGGGCCTGCACGCAATATCTGCCCAACGGCCGGGTTTCTTTTTCGTTATATAATGCCAAGATCCCCGCGAATACCCAAAGCATTCCCCGCGGTTTTTTGTTTCGTCTGATGAAAAATTCGCCCTTGCTATGCACACGACAATCTTTGTGCGATGTTGCCAATACTCTGTTCTATTATACCATTTTACCCGTAAAGTGCAACCCGAAAACGCGGCAAATCAAAAAAGATTTACAATTCAGACACAGTTTTTCCGGTTAATTCGGCGAATTATGTCCGGAAGTTCGGACAGTTCGTGAGCGGTCGGCACTGTTGCGTCCGGGCACATCCGCTCCCGGACAGCCATAAAGACGGGATGCATTCCCGCCGCTTTGGCGCCGGCAATGTCGTTTTGCGGATGATCCCCGACAAATACGCACTGCGCCGGAGCCACTCCGAGGCGCGCCGCCGCGCGGCGGAAAATTTCCGGATTCGGTTTGCCGACACCCTCCTGTTCGGAAACCAGAGCCGTATCCAGCAGCGGCCTGAGGCCGCAGCAATCCAGTTTTCGGTTTTGCTGCACACACGGCCCGTTGGTCACCACGCCGAGCATCAGCCCCATTTCTCTCAGCTCGGCCAGCACGGGAAGGGTATCCGCAAACAACGTGGTATATTGGGGAAAACGCATTTGGTATTCCCGGAAAAGTTCCTCCGGCGAAGGAGGATCCGCTACACCTACGGCTTTAGGCATCTCGGAAAAATAGACGAGGTAATCGACATACCCGCCGTTGTTGAGCGCAAGCATTGTCTCCTTGAGCTTTGGTCGTTTTTCCGGGGGCATTTGCGGCAGGTATGTATCCAAAAAAACGTCCGCATACTTCAAAAAAGCGACGCGGCGATCCTGAAGGGTATCGTCGAAATCGAACAGCACGGCCTTTATGCCCGGCTCATCATACCGGTGGCGCATCGCCTCGCGGTCATCATCTATCTGCGCAAAAAGCGCCTGAACCGAGGGAAATTTGCGCTCCGGGCGAACCGAACCGGTCAGGACAACCGTGACCGTTTGCCCGTACAAATCCCCGTGAAAGGATTCCAGCCAGGTTTCGCAAACGGGCTTCCCGCCGCCGACCGTCGGGCGCACCCCGATATTGCTCAAGCCGTAATAGGTAACGCCCCGCCAGGTGAGCGCACAGGTATACACGCCGAATTTCGGCAGAATAAACCCTTCGGGCAGAATCTGATTGGCGGTGGGAACCCCCATGCGCCGCCCCAGCTGCCGTCCCCGGGCCACCGGAAAAGTCAGGGCAAAAGGATGGCCGAGCAAGCGGGTCGCCCGGCGAACGTCCCCCTGTTCCAAAAGCCGGCGGATACGGTCGCTGCTGACCGGCTCTCCCTGAGCGCACACCGGCTGCGTCACCGTCACGGCGATGCCGCATTGCCCGCAGAGACGGACAAGCAGGGCAGCGTCCCCCTCCCCGCCTTTTCCGAACCGGAAATTGTATCCGCAGCAAACCCGAACGGCATGCAGCTGTGCGCACAACGTTTGCCGCACGAAACATTCCGGATCCTGCTGCCGGTATGCGTCGAAATCCGCCTGTATCCATTCCTCTGCACCCAAAGAAGCAAACAAATTCCCCTGCTCACCGGGGAGCGTTACGGTATACGCCCGGGGTTTCAGGGCGGAGGCCCCGGCGCCGAAAGTAAAAACACAGGAAACCGTCCCGGGTATGCCCACCGCCTCCGTGATGACTTTCCGGTGCCCCAGATGCACACCGTCAAAAATACCCAAGGCCACCGCCCTCGGCGCAGGCGGCAAAATACTTTCGGGCGTGAATCCCCCGTAGATTTTCATTCGAACCGGCCTCCCATAAGCCTGACCGCCGCCAACAGTTCCCCGCTCGGCTGTCCCAAACCCAAAAACGCGCCGTTTGGCGCATAGACGCGGGTAAGACCGGAAACCGAAACCGCAAGGCGGTTAAGAAACAGCCCGCCGCCGTTTTGGAACCGCTTGGCCTGAGCGCAGGTCACGGTGACGGCTGGGTATTGCCCCAGCGCTGAATCCACGGGCATTATCCGCTTCATCAGGCATTCCGGGGGCATTTGCGCAAGGTGATCGGACGTTACACAATCGCCGAGGGTAAACCCCGCCGCTTCGGTGCGGCGAAGCGCGCTCATCACCGCGCCGCAGCCCAGCGCCCGCCCTAAATCCGCCGCCAGCGTGCGCATATACGCGCCTTTGGAACAGGAACAGTCCAGCGTTAACGTATCACCCCGAAAAGAACAGATCTCTAAGCGGGTAACGGTAATCTTTCTCGCGGGGCGGGGAATTTCCTCCCCCTGCCGGGCCAGCCGGTACAGACGAACCCCGTTGTGCTTTAAGGCGGAAACCATCGGGGGAATTTGCTCAATCTCCCCGCGAAAGCGCGGCAACGCCGCCTCTATCGCCGAAAGATCCGGCAGCACCCCGCCGGTTGGCGTGACCTTGCCCCAGATGTCTTCCGTGTCGGAAACCAGCCCGAACCGAACCTCCAGACGGTACCGCTTGCCTTGAGAAGGAAGATACGCCAGCGCTTTTGTGGCGGATCCGATGAAAACGGGCAATACCCCCGTGGCCATCGGATCCAAAGTCCCCGCATGTCCCGCTTTTTCCGCGCCAAGTGTCCGACGCACCCGCGAACAGGCGGCAAACGAGCTTATTCCCGCCGGTTTATCCAGACAAAACACCCCGTCCATCGCTTCACTCCCCGCTTTTCACACCGGTCGGATAAAACCTGTTATCGAACCCGCGGTGTGGGCTTTATAAATTTTCGGCGCTTTTCGGCCGCTTGGCTCTACCATTTTCTTTTCGGCTATGGTATACTGAAGGCAGCACCGCGCAAAAGGCCGGGCAAACAACGGCATGGCGCTTAAAGCGTCTTTGCGCGGTACAAAAAAACAAAGGAAGCACCGCACAAAAGCCGGGTCCGCGCGCCATGTCTGCCCGTGCGCAGGAATTTTTCCCGTCATATTTTCAAAAAATCCTCACGAATGCACAAAGGTTTCGCTGCGGGTTTTGCTTCACTGACGGAAAATCTCCATCTGCGGCTGCACGGCAATTTTATGTGCGGTATTGCCTTAAAATCAGGAAAGGCGGCGAAATCGGGTTGAGAAAAACAAAAATTATTTGTACGCTGGGGCCTTCCACCGACGACGAATCGGTATTGCGGGAGCTGATACTGTGCGGCATGGACGTTGCGCGCATCAATATGTCCCACCAGACCCATGAGGAACAGCGGGTGAGGATTGCCGCCGTAAAGCGGCTGAGAGAGGAACTGGATCGCCCGGTGGCCATACTGATCGATACCAAAGGACCGGAAATCCGTCTGGGCGCCATTCAGAATAAGCGGGTCACCTTAAATCAGGGGCAGAATTTCACCCTGACTACAGTTCCCTGCGAAGGCGACGCCAACCGCGCCTTTATCACCTGCGCCCAGTTGCCGAGAGATGTTTACCCCGGCGGACATATTCTGATCGACGACGGCCTGATCGATTTGGAGGTGCAGAGTACCACCGAAACAGATATTCTGTGCCGGGTGCTCAACGGCGGAACCATCGCCTCCAGCAAAGGCCTGAATGTGCCCGGAGTCAAGCTTTCCATGCCGTTTATGAGCGATCGGGACAAAGCGGACATCGCGTTTGCCTGCGAAACGGATGCGGATTTTATCGCCGCCTCTTTCACACGGCGCGCGGACGACGTCCTGCAGATCCGGGAAGAATTGGAGAAAAATCACAACCACACCATCCGCATTATTGCCAAAATCGAAAACGGAGAAGGCGTGGAAAATTTGGACGACATCATTAAAGTTTCCGACGGCATCATGGTGGCCCGCGGGGATATGGGGGTGGAAATCCCGCTGGAAGATATCCCCTCTATTCAAAAAACCATGATTCACAAGGCCTACAACGCCGGGCTTCAGGTCATCACCGCCACTCAGATGCTGGATTCCATGATGAAAAATCCCCGGCCCACCCGGGCCGAGACCACCGATGTCGCCAACGCCATCTACGACGGAACCAGCGCCATCATGCTCTCCGGCGAAACGGCGGCGGGCGCTTACCCGATCGAGGCGCTGAAAACCATGGCGCGCATCGCGGTACGCACGGAAGAGGATATTGATTATTCCCGTCGCTTCCGTGTGCGGGATATCGATGAAGTTCCCAACGTCACCAACGCCATTTCCCACGCCACAGTGACCACCGCGCTGGATCTGGGCGCCACGGCGATTATCACGGTAACAAAATCCGGAAACACCGCCCGCATGATCTCCAAATACCGCCCCACCTGCCCGATTATCTGCTGTACGCCCAGCGAGGTGACCCGCCGCCAGATGAATCTTTCCTGGGGTGTGGTTCCCCTAATGGCAGAGGAAAAAGACAACATGGATGTGCTGTTTGACCACGCGGTGGATTGCGCCGTGAAAGCGGGGTATGTGGCCAGCGGAGAACTGGTGGTCATCACCGCCGGCGCCCCCTTGGGCGTGTCCGGCACCACCAATTTGCTGAAAGTGCACCTGGTGGGCAATATTCTGGTTCAGGGAGAGCCCGCCACCGCTCACACCGTCTGCGGAAATCTGTGCGTGGCCAAAGACGAAAAGCAGGCCAAAGAGCGCTTCCGCCCAGGGGATATTCTGGTGATTCCGCAAACCACCAACGCCCTGCTCCCCATCTTAAAAGAGGCCTCCGGCATCGTCACCGAAGCGACCGGGCTCAACAGTCACGCCGCCATTGTCGGAATGGCGCTGGATAAACCGGTATTGGTCGGGGCCACCAACGCCACCAAGCTGCTCAAGAGCGGCACCACCGTTACACTGGACGGTGAGCGCGGCGCGGTGATTGTGGAAACCATGATCGAAAACAGCAACCGCTGAAATTTTTTGGCGGCCGGTACGCCGGCGGCCGGAATTTGAACAGAGCCGCCGAAGGTCTGAACACGGGCTTTCGGCGGTTTTCTGTATTCAATGCGCGTTTATTCCCATGTGAGCTGTTTTCCGGCGTCTTCCCGGGAAGGCAGCGCGCCGGAAGCGGGAAGAGTTTTGGCGCGGTAACGGGCGGAATTTACCTGCGATTCTTCCCGGTACGGAGCCGCGGCGATAAGCCGTTGAGATCCGCGAAGCCGCATGATCTGTACGCCAAGGGCGCCGCGGAAAGCTTTGAGCGGAATATCGCCGGCGCGAACCAGAAGGATCCGCCCTGATGAAGAGCGCAGCAGCACCTCTTCGTCTTCCCCGCCGAGCTGACACATACCGGCAAGCGGAGATTTGTCCCCGTACGCGCCGATAAGCTTTTTGCGGTTGGTTTTGGTGCGGTAGGCGCTCAGTTCCACTCTGGCCGCTTTGCCGTTTTCAAACGCGAACACCAGAAATCCGCCGTAATCCGCGGTAACCGCCATAAACGCGACGCTTTCGCCTTCTTCGAATCCCAGCCGGGATGGAATATATTCCCCCATGGCGCTGGATTTGGTATCCGGAAAATCTGCCGCTTTGGCTTTGTACACGGTCGCCCGGTCGGTAAAAAACAGCAGATCCGCTCGGTTGGAGCTCTCCACCGCCTGCGCGACGCGGTCGCCTTCCTTAAGCTTTTGTTCCGCGTTCATGCGCAGCGACTGCGGGGTAATTTTCTTGAAATACCCTTGCGCCGTGCAAAAGAGCGTACACGGATAATCCGGCGTATCCTGCCCGGCGTCTTCTTCCGCCCGCAGAATATCCGCCTCGTCCACAATGGCGGTTCTGCGGGGCTGGCCGTAAGTTTTGCCGACTTGGCGCAATTCGGAAATAATGACGTCGCGCACCTTGGCGCGGGAACGGAGGATTTCCTCCATTTTCGCGATATCCCGCCGCAGCTGCCCGATATCCTCTGTGCGCCGGGTGATATATTCCCGGTTCAGGTACCGCAGGCGAATATCCGCCACATATTCCGCCTGTATCCGGTCAATGCCGAAGCCGGACATCAGGTTCGGCACCACTTCGCTTTCCTCTTCGGTTGCCCGGATAATGCGTATCGCTTTGTCGATATCCAGCACGATTCGGGCGAGACCCTCCAGAAGATGCAGCTTTTCCTTGGCCTGCTGCAAATCAAAATACACCCTCCGGCGCACGCACTCGGTGCGAAAGGCCGTCCATTCCTCCAGAATTTCCCGAATGCCCATCACCTTCGGCACGCCGCCGATGAGAATATTAAAATTGCAGGAAAAGCTGTCTTCCAGCGGAGTCAGCGAAAACAGCCGGGCCATCAGTTTTTCCGGATCCGCCCCCCGCTTCAAATCGACGGTGATGCGCAGGCCGTCCAGTCCGATCTCGTTGCGGACGTCCGCAATTTCCCGAAGTTTTCCGGCTTTGACCAAATCGACAATCTTTGCGATAATCGTCTCCACGGTGGCGGTGGGCGGAATTTCGGTGATATCGATGCAATTCTGAGCTTTGTCGTAACGGTACACCGCCCGGATTTTTACGCTGCCCCGGCCGGTCTCGTAGATTTTTTCGATATCCTCCCGGCGGTAAACAATCTGCCCGCCCCCCGGGAAATCCGGCGCCTTCAGCGTGGACAGAATATCGTGGCGCGGATTCTTCATCAGCGCGATCGCCGTCTCGCACACTTCCGACAGGTTAAACGAACAGATATTGCTCGCCATGCCCACCGCGATGCCCACGTTGCTGTTGACCAGAACGGAGGGAAACGTGACCGGAAGCAAAGTCGGCTCCTTCACCGTCGCGTCGTAATTATCGGTAAAATCCACGGTATCCTTTCCGATATCCCGGAACAATTCCGCCGCAATGGGCGCAAGCTTGGCCTCCGTATACCGGGAAGCGGCGTATTCCATCTCGGAGGAGTACGCCCTGCCGAAATTTCCCTTGGACAGGATAAACGGATGCAGCAGCGCCTGGTATCCCGACGAAAGGCGCACCATCGTTTCGTATATGGCGGCATCCCCGTGCGGATTCAGCTTCATGACCGCGCCCACGATGTTGGCGGATTTGGTCAGCGGCCCGTTTTGCAGCCCCATTTGATGCATGGTGTACAGCAATTTCCGGTGAGAGGGCTTAAACCCGTCTATCTGCGGTATGGCGCGGGACATGATCACGCTCATGGCATAGGGCATGTAATTGGATTCCAGCGTTTCGGTGATATCCCGGGATTCCACCGATCCGGCTCCCTCAATATGCGTGTGCCGGGGCAGCGCCGGAGCGCCGCCCGGCTTTTTCGGCTGTTTTTTTCCGGCCATGCGTTCAGTTCCTCTCTAAGCCGCGCACAAACCGATGCACGCCGGCCGTTTCGGTGCATCCGAGGGCAAGGCAAAACTGCGCGCCGGCATGACTGTTCAGCTCGGCGGTAACCGCTTCGGCTCCTTCTGCCTTTGCCCATGCCTCCACCGCCTGCCAGAGCGCCGTGCCGACCCCCATGCGGCGGTATTCCTTGGCAACCGCCAGCGTTCGGACGGATTTCCGCTCGGCACGGTAAGTGCGAAATGATGAGGAGGCGTGCACGTACCCGACCGGTTCGCCCCGGTACACCGCCACCCAGACCCGCTCTCCGGAAAGTCCCAGAATCCGGCGCAGTTCGTTTGCGACCTTCTGCTGCGGATAAGCCGCCCCAAAGCAGCTTTGATTCAAAGCGGCTATAGCCGCCGCATCCTCCGCCACCGCGGGGCAAACGGAAACTTTCAACATACGGTTCTCCCCCTTAAGCATAAAGATTGTCGTGCAGACTCAGGAGCGGATTTTTCGTCAGATAAAACACAAATCGAAGGAAAATCTTGGTGTATTCGCGGGGATTTTGTAATATATGACGGAAAAGACCACACGGGCGGGCATTGCGCGCAAGTCCGGCCTTTATGCGGTATGGCCTGAAATAAAATACGCTGCGGTGCCGCTTGAAAAACATCCCGCCGAAAACGCACTAACTGAGATCCACGTTATCCAGATACTGCGCGCCGTGTTCGGCGATAAAGGCCTTGCGCCCCGGAAGATTATCCCCAAGCAGGACATCAAACATCCGGGCGGTCGACTGCGCGTCGCTCGGTGTCACCCGAACCAGCCGCCTGGTGGCGGGGTGCATGGTGGTCAGCGACATCATCAGCGGATCGTTTTCCCCCAGCCCTTTCGACCGCTGAATGGTTGTTTTCTGCCCTTCCAATTTCCGGAGAATAGCGATCTGTTCGCGGTCGTTATACGCAAAATAAGTATCGGTCTTGGTGTTGATTTCGTACAGCGGCGTTTCCGCGATATATACCAGCCCCCGTTCTATCAGCGTCGGGGTCAGGCGGTACAGCATGGTGAGCAATAACGTGCGAATTTGAAAGCCGTCCACGTCCGCGTCGGTGCACAGAATAATCTTGGAAAACCGCAGCAGCGAAAGATCGAAATTACCCAAATTCTTATTCGCTTTGGATTTGACTTCTACCCCGCAGCCCATCACCTTCACCAGATTGGTGATAATCTCGCTTTTGAAGATTTTATCGTACTCCGCCTTCAGGCAGTTCAGAATCTTTCCGCGGATCGGAATAATGGCCTGAAACTGCGGATCCCGCGCCTGAATGCACGCGCCCATGGCGGATTTGCCCTCTACGATAAACAGTTCCCGCTCCGACGGGTCTTTGCTGCGGCAATCCACAAACCCTTCCACCCGGGAAGTGAAATCATTCCCGCTCTGAAGCGTCTTTTTCAGGTTGAGTCGGGTCACTTCCGCTTTTTCCCGGCTGCGTTTGTTGACCAGAACCTGAGCGGCGATCCGTTCCGCGTCCGTCGGATTTTCCATGAAATAAATTTCCAAATTGTGCCGCAGAAAATCCGTCATGGCCTCCTGAACGAATTTATTGGTGATTGCCTTTTTCGTTTGATTTTCATACGACGTCGCGGTGGAAAAAGAGGAAGACACCAAAACAAGGCAGTCCTGAATATCCTGGAAGGCGATTTTGCTCTCGTTTTTGAGATATTTCCCGCTTTGCTTCAGATACGCGTCCAGCTGCGAAACAAAAGCGGAACGCACCGCCTTTTCCGGCGCGCCGCCGTGTTCCAACCAAGAAGAATTGTGGTAATATTCCAGCAGATTCACGCGATTGGAGAAGCACAGCGCGACATTCAGCTTTACACGGTAATCCGGAAGATCCGCCCTATCCCTGCCGACGCGCTGCGCCGACCAGCTTTGCACGGCGGTCAGCGTTTCCTCCCCCGCCGTTTCCCGCACATAATCGGCAATCCCGTTTTCGTACCGGAATTCGCGCTCTTCGAATCGGTCCCGGTCTTGGAAACGCAGCAGAAAACGCACCCCGGGGTTGACGATCGCTTGGCGCTTCAGCGTGTCCTCAAAATACTCTTTCGGAACCGCCACATCGGTAAACACCTGCCGATCCGGCCTCCAGCGAATGCGCGTTCCCGTGTCTTTTTTGAGATACGGTTCCTTTTGCAGCCCGCCGATATTTTCTCCGTGCTCAAAATGCAGCGTGTACCGGTACCCGTCCCGGTGAATTTCCGCGTCCATGTATTCGGAGGCATACTGAGCAGCACAGGCGCCCAGCCCGTTCAAACCGAGTGAAAACCCGTACTGGCCCCCTTCGTTGGTATCGTATTTCCCGCCGGCATACAGCTCGCAGAAAATCAGTTCCCAATTGTACCGCTCTTCTCTTTCGTTGTAATCGACCGGCATCCCCCTGCCGAAATCCTGTACCTCAACGGAACCGTCCTCATACCGGGTGGTAATGATGCGGGTGCCGAAGCCTTCCCGCGCTTCGTCTATGGCGTTGGACAAAATTTCAAAAACCGCGTGTTCACACCCCTCCAGCCCGTCCGATCCGAAGATGACCGCCGGGCGTTTGCGAACCCGGTCCGCTCCTTTCAGCTGAGAAATGCTGTCGTTTCCGTACTCCCGGCTTTTCTTTCTGGCCACTTTTGTCCCCCTTTAAAGCAAGCCTTTCTCCGTTTTTCAACATATCCTAATTATCCAGGTATTAATCTGAGCGTTTTTACCCGCAAGCCCCGGATAACCCGGCGCGCCGCCGTTTTGGCCGCAAAACGCCGTAACCGCGCGGGCAAAGGATTTGCCCCCCCGCTTTCGGATTCGGCAGGCATCCGCCGTGTTCAGGCGAGCCTTTGCGCGACGGCATCTAAGAATTCCATGGTATTCACCGCTTTTTTGTTCGGTATCGCGGACATCGCGTAGAGGTCTTTGGTCATAATACCAGATTCGATGGTTTGCAATGTTGCCGCCTCCAAGGCGTCGGCGAAAGCGAAAAGTTCGGGCAGATTATCCAGTTCGGCGCGCTTGCGCAGAGCCCCGCTCCACGCGAAAACAGTGGCGACCGAGTTGGTGGAGGTTTCTCCGCCCTCCCGGTACCGGGCATAATGGCGGGTCACGGTTCCGTGCGCGGCCTCATATTCGTATTTTCCGTCCGGAGAGACCAGGACGCTGGTCATCATGGCCAGCGAACCGAAGGCAGTCGCCACCATATCGCTCATCACGTCGCCGTCGTAATTCTTGCACGCCCAGATAAAGCCGCCCTCGGAGCGCATCACCCTCGCCACGGCATCGTCTATCAGCGTGTAGAAAAAGGTGATTCCGGCATCCTCAAACGCCCGGCGGTATTCCGTTTCGTAGATTTCGGCAAACAGATCCTTAAACCGGTGGTCGTAAATTTTAGAAATGGTATCTTTGGCGGAAAACCAAAGATCCTGTTTGGTATCCAGCGCATACCGAAAACAGGAACGGGCAAAGCCGGAAACGGAAGCATCGGTGTTGTGCACTCCCTGTACAATGCCGGCTCCCGAAGCAAAATCATGAATGAGCGCTCGGGTCTGCACGCCTTGGGCATCTGTTACCACCAGTTCCGCCTTGGCACCGGCGGGAACCCGCAATTCGGTATTTTTATAAATATCCCCGTACGCGTGACGCGCTAGCGTGATGGGTTTTTTCCAAGTGGAAACCACGGGAGAAATGCCCTTGACCGTCACCGGAGTGCGAAAGACCGTCCCGTCGAGCATGGCGCGGATGGTTCCGTTGGGGCTGTTCCACATGCGTTGGAGGTGATATTCCTCCACCCGCTGGGCATTGGGGGTGATGGTCGCACATTTGACTCCGACGCCGTATTTTTTAATCGCGTTCGCCGCGTCCGCCGTTACACGGTCCTCGGTAGCGTCGCGGGCGGGAAGCCCCAGATCGTAATATTCCGTTTTTAAATCCACAAACGGCAACAACAGTTTTTCTTTGATCGCCTGCCAGAGAACACGGGTCATTTCGTCGCCGTCCATCTCCACCAGCGGGGTCTTCATTTGAATTTTCGCCATATCCGTTCGCTCCCGTTTTTGAAATTGAAACACGCCGCGCCGCGCGGCGCCTGTCCAAGAGTATAGCATAATCCCGAAAAATTGTAAAGAATACGCGGCAGGGCAAACCGCCCTCAGCCACACGGGTGCGGTTTTTGCCGTTTCTCCCCAGGAAAACCGACATTGCCGCTTGACAATGCTCCCGTAAAGCCGTACAATAATCGTGCAAGCCAATGCAGCAGAACAAAGCAACCAAATGAACAAACCCGGAAGAACGGCAAAGGCACGCAGGTTTCGGAAACAATCGCTGTTCGGGGCAATAGGCAAGCGAAGATTCAGGAATCAGAAAAATTTTGCGCAAAGGGAAGTGATCGCCGTGACCATTCGCGAATCCGCCGAAAATTATCTGGAAACCGTTTTGATTCTTTCGCAGCGAAACGGTACGGTGCGGGCGGTAGACATCGCCGCGGAGCTTTCCTTTTCCAAGGCGAGCGTCAGCGTCGCAATGAAACATCTGCGGGAAAACGGATATCTGCAAACCGACGCGGACGGATTCATCACGCTGCTCCCGCCCGGAATGGCCATCGCGCAGCGCATGTACGAACGCCATACCGCCATTTCCGACTGGCTGGTTTCGCTGGGCGTCGGCAGAAAAACAGCGGTGGAAGACGCGTGCCGCATCGAACACGTGATCAGCGAAGAGAGCTTTGAAGCCATGAAACAAAAAGTTTTCGGGCAAAGCCCCAAGAATTCTAAAACAAAAGCCTCCGAAGCGGACACCGCGCCCGAAGCCGTCCAAAATCCGTAAAAACAGGCATTGCCGAATAATGCGACAATGCCCTGTCTGTGCGATATCTTTTGCCGCTTTTTGCGGTATAGTCAAACAAAAGAGGAGGAAAAAAGTATGTTCAAAAAATATATCTGCACCGTATGCGGGTATGTGTACAACGAAGCCACGGGAGACCCAGATAATGGCATTCCGGAAGGAACCCTATTTGAGGATCTGCCCGAGGATTTTCTCTGCCCCATCTGCGGCGTGGGCAAAGATCAGTTTGAAGAAGAGGTCTAAAGCGGCGCCGTAAAAGCCAAGCCCGAAAGCCTTCGGCCCCGCAGAAAACGGCGGGGCCGGTTTTACGATGCAAAAACGCTTTTTGCGCCTCCGCATTACTTGGAGAACGGAGGGATTACATGGCGGATCTGACGCTTCAGCAGCTTTATGATGAGGTCAAACGGGTGGTCTTTTTCGGCGGAGCGGGTGTTTCCACCGAGAGCGGAATACCGGATTTTCGCTCAGCGGACGGGCTGTATCATCAGGCGTACGCTTACCCGCCGGAGACGATTTTGAGCCACGAATTTTTTGAAACGAATCCCGCCGAATTTTACCGCTTTTACCGCGAAAAGATTCTGGTAAAAGGAGTGCGCCCCAACGCGGCGCACTTGGCACTTGCGCAAATGGAGCGGACAGGCAAGCTCACGGCGGTAATCACCCAGAACATCGACGGGCTTCATCAGGCGGCGGGCAGCCGGAAAGTCTTTGAGTTGCACGGATCCGCCCGGCGACACTACTGTGTTTTGTGCGGAAAAAAATACTCGGAAGACGCCGTTTGCGACCCTTCGGTTGCGGTTCCGCGCTGTTCGTGCGGCGGCGTGATTCGCCCGGATGTGGTGCTCTACGGTGAGCCGCTCGATGATCGCACCGTAACCGGCGCCGTCTCGCACATCACTCGGGCGGATTTACTCATTGTGGGTGGCACGTCTTTGGCGGTCTACCCCGCAGCGGGGCTGCTGCAATACTTTCGCGGAAAGCACTTAGTACTGATCAACAAAGATCCGACTCCGGCCGACCGCAGCGCACAGCTGATTATTCGCGAACCCATCGGGCAAACGTTGGGCTCCTTGCGCATATGAGACCGAGATGAAATAGATAAGGAGCAAAAGATCCATGTTCGGTTTGGATTCGGACGCAAGCCGCCGAGTGCTGCTTACAGGGCTTGCGGTTGTGATGCTGGCGCTTTGTTTCGGTTGCTCAAACGAGCAAAAGGAGAACGGCGCCGAAAATACAACGATCTCCGTCACCGATGACACAGGGAAAAATACCACTGTCGCGCCAACCGATGCCCTGACTTCCACCCAAACGCGGCCCGAAACGCAAACGACCACCGCGATCACCGAAAATCCTGAAGACACATCAGACGGAATTTTTTACCGCAGCGAAACCGCAGGATTTTCGCTAATATTCCCCGAAAGCTGGAAAAACGCATATGTTGTTGTGGAATGGGGCGATTCGTCCGAGGTGTTTGAACGGGAAAATTACCTGAATAACGGCAGAGGTTTGCTGTTTACCGTTCGAGTGATGCCCAGCAACGAATACCGAGACGATCGGTTCCCCGACGCGCGACGCTTAGGCGAACAGGGCGGAAAAACCGCCGTTTTTTTGGTGCCGACCGATGTCGCGTACGCAAGCGAAAACCCGGCGCTGAGCGAATCATATCAAAAACTTGCGGCCGATCTGGACGCCGTTGCCGAATCGTTCGCTTTTTCGTAACACGAGCCATTTGACCAACGGAGGAAAGCCGGAAAAACCGGGCATAAACGCGGCAATAAGAACAGCTCTTGCCATAAGTCGGCGTTGCTATTTTGGCATAAATCCGCCTTTCGGCCCGCATCCCGGGGCATGGTGATATGGAAAAGCGCCGATAAAGTTCAACGCGAAAACCCCCGAAAAGACCTCGGGAATTTCTCGGAAAAATTCGGAGAAAACATTCGTCAGTTTTTCACCGGATTTTATTGATTTTTCCTAACGACTGTGGTATACTCCTGTTTGTACCCGCGCAAAAGGCGCGGCGGCTTCCGGGTGTGGCGCAGTTGGTAGCGCGCTTGACTGGGGGTCAAGAGGCCGTGAGTTCAAGTCTCGCCACTCGGACCATGCCGCGGACGGTGTTTTGTCCGCGGCACTTTGTTTATGACCGGTTTTTTGTTTTCCGGTTTTGATTGTCCTTTTTGAACGCCCTGAACTCTGTGCTCAAATTCTATTTTGTCCGCAATGCCGCGGATCACGAATCACGATCAACCCCAACCGGAAAGGAAGGATCTTCCCGTTATGCGCCGAAAAGTTGCGTTCGGAATCGCCGCGGCGGCGACCGTTTTACTCACCGTTTTCCGGCTAAATATTCTGCCCGGGTGGCACCAATGGCACATTGGGCCGATAGATGCCGATTACCTGATGATCTTCTTGGTCGCTGCGGTGACCGCCACCCTGTTTTTTCTGTGTCGCTCCAAGGAGGAAACGGTTCGTCAGCCGCACGGCAGATGGCGCCCGGCGGCGGGGTGGGCGTGCACCTTCTTTGGCGCGGTGCTCACGCTTTGTGTGGTGGCGGATGTGTACGTCTGGGTGCGGTACGGACAGGTTCCGCCCCCTAACGACGCGATTTTGCACGCACCGGATCTGATCACGCTCATCGGAACGCTAATCTTCGGACTTGCGGGCGGCGTTTGCCTGATGTGGCAGGGGTACTGTTGGATGACCGCCGACCGCCGCTCCTCCCGCGCCAGAGCGTGGCTGGCTCTGGCTCCTGTGCTGTGGATGTGGTTCCGATTGGCGCGGTACGAAGTCTCTTACGCAAGTACCGTGGATATCGGGGAGAATTTTTTCGAATTTGCGTTGATGATTTTCGGGCTGATCTTTTTGTTTTGTTTTGCCCGGGCGGTTTCTCGTATCGGGCCGCCCCCGCGCACGGCGCTGCTCACCTTTGCGCTGCTCACCGCCATGACGGCGATTTCCGGTCTTCCCGCGAATATCATCGCCGTTGGAAACGGCCAGCCGCTCGGTGCGCTGATGATTACCATTGTGGACGGCACGATGGGTATTTTTGCCGCAGTGATGGCGACAATGCAGGTCTTTGCCCCGCCTGAACCGGAAAACGACGGGCGGGACGGTTCCTTATCGGATCCCGACGACCCCGATGCGTCGGATCTTGCTTGGCGCGAAACGCCGGTCTTTCAGCCGCCGGTGGATCCGGCCTTTGATCCAAGCGCATTGCTGCCCGATTTGGATATTCCTCCCGCAACACCCAAGACAGACGAGCAAAATCCGAACGCAGGGCGCACGCAAGACGCAGGCGAAAACCGGGAGGCAGAACGCAATCCGGCCCGGGAAAATCCAGACATAAGCAAAAATCGGAACAATCCACCTTCGGAGACCGCATCAACTTACAGCGGGTCATCCTCCGAAAACACTCAGGAAAAACGGGAACCCCGGCCGCAAGAACCAAGTGCCGATGCATCGGCAAAGGAGTTTTCCATTGACGATTTGTTGGGAGAAATCGATGAGATTGTGCAAGCGGAGCCTTTCGGCAGCTGAAACGGCGAAAATCCGGCGGACAACTTATCTGATGCAAGTCAACCTGCCTTAGGCGGTTCGCAGAAATGCAAACAGAAAGGGAGTGACTCTTGTGTATGACCGATCAGGAACTTCTGACGATGACCGAGGAAATGCTCGACGAAAAGCGGTACATGGATTTGCGCCACCTGCTTTCGGATCTAAATCGTGCGGACGTCGCGCAACTTTTGGAAGAGCTTCCGGAGCACAAGCAGCCGCTGGTCTTTCGCATTCTGCCCAAGGAATTGGCGGCGCAGACATTTGCCTACGTGGAGAGCGACACGCAGGAATCCCTGATTCGCGGTTTTTCCGACCGTGAACTCAAGGAGATTTTGGACGATCTGTATATCGACGACACGGTGGACATGATTGAGGAAATGCCCGCCAACGTGGTGGGCCGGATACTCAAGGTGGCCCCGCACGAGATGCGCGCGAGCATCAATCAGATCCTGCAATATCCGCAGGACAGCGCGGGCAGCCTGATGACCACCGAATTTGTTTCCCTCAAACCCGATATGACAGTGGCGGACGCATTTGTGCATATCCGGCGCACCGGAATAGACAAAGAGACCATCTACACCTGCTATGTGACCGACCGTGACCGTGTGCTCATCGGACTGGTCACCGCGAAAACCTTGATGCTTTCCGAAAGCGACGCGTCCATCGGGGATATAATGGAGGATCACGTTATTTCGGTCGCCACTCACGAAGATCAGGAAACGGTGGCGCAACTTTTTAACAAATACGATTTTCTGGCCATGCCGGTAGTGGATAACGAAAACCGTTTGGTCGGCATTATCACGGTAGATGACGCCATCGATGTCTTACAGGAAGAAGCAACTGAAGATATCGAAAAAATGGCGGCCATCGTCCCCAGCGATAAACCTTATCTGCGTATGTCGGTCATCGAAATATTCCGTAAGCGCATCCCGTGGTTGCTGCTCCTAATGATTTCCGCCACCTTCACCAGCCAGATTATCTCCGCGTACGAGGATGCGCTGCTCAACGCAGGCTTGGTGCTGCTGACTGCCTTTATCCCAATGCTCATGGATACCGCCGGAAACAGCGGCTCGCAAGCTTCCGTGACGGTAATTCGCGGGCTTTCACTGGGCGAAATCGAATTCCGACATATGCCGAAAATCATCTGGAAGGAAATTCGCGTGGCGGTGCTGTGCGGCGTTACGCTGGCGGCGGTCAATTTTCTGAAGCTGATGTTCATCGACCGCGTCACGCTTCCGGTAGCGGCGGTCATCTGTCTGACTTTGGTGGTGACGGTACTGTTTGCCAAAATAGTCGGATGCACACTACCGATGTTCGCCAAAAAGCTGGGATTTGATCCGGCTGTGATGGCGAGCCCATTTATCACAACAATTGTGGACGCGCTCTCTTTGGTAATCTATTTTCAGATCGCAACTTTTTTGCTGCACCTGTAAGCAGGCGCTGCATCTTTGGCTCCAATTCCGCACGAAAATGATGTGCGGAATTGGAGCCATCTGTGGTTATTTTCTTTAGGGCAACGCCGCAAAAAGTCCGAGCTTGCGCACAATACCCGTACATCTGCGAACGCCTTTTCCGTAATTTAGCCAAAAATCCCCGCAAATACCCAGAGATTTCGCTTGCGGTTTTTGTTTCATCTGAAAAAATAGCTCTTCGCTTCACGCACGACAATCGAGAGGCTTTCAGCCCATTTCCTCTCATTTCAGATTTCTATATTGCGTATCATCCACCGGCTCCAACCATTCATTGGAGCCGTTCTCGCCCGGAACCTCAACGGCAAGATGGGAAAACCAACTGTCCGGTGCGGCGCCGTGCCAGTGCTTTACTCCGGCAGGAATATTGACGCAGTCGCCGGGTTTCATTTTCACGGCCTCCTTGCCCCATTCCTGATAGTAGCCCCTGCCGGCCACGCAGATGAGAATTTGACCGCCACCCTTTTCGGCACGGTGAATGTGCCAGTTATTTCGGCAGCCCGGTTCAAAAGTTACGTTGAAGATACCGACCTGTTCTTTGGATACTGGGGCAAGATAGCTCTGTCCGGTAAAATACTGTGCGAAGCCGTCGTTTGGTGCACCTATGGGAAATACCATAGAAGCTGCATGTGCGGCCTTTGCGTCCCCGGCCGGCGCATCTTCTGTCCACACGGTTTTGGCCAGATTGAATACAGCCCATGCCTTGGGCCACCCGGTGTAAAACGCCGCATGGGTCACAATGGCGGCAATCTCCGCTTTTGTCACGCCGCGATCTTTTGCATTTTGCAGATGATAGACAAGCGATTGATCGGTTATTCCCGATGCCATCAGCGCCACCACAGTGATAATGCACCGGGTCTTTAAGTCGATGTCCTGATTGTTCCAGTTCTCTCCAAAGAGAACATCATCGTTGTAATGGGCAAAATCCGGCGCAAAATCTCCGAGATCCCGTCGCCCTGCCGTCTGTGTGATTTTTCCCACAATCGTTTCCCCCTCATATTATTCAGATTACATTACCGGCTTCTTGTTTTTTCCCCCCCCCAGGCGCGCTATTACGCCCCTACAGGAGCATACGGGATATATCGTTCCACCGGATAATCAAATTCATCCCGTTTTCATTCCAACTCCACCGCTTTAACCGCACCCCGCTCATGGAGTTCTCATCACTACTCCCCCACCGGGACGATCAACGCTTGTCAGCAGCCACATAAAGGAGATCTTCGCTGTTATGCATATTTTCACCTTGTGCGATTTGTGCGATTCACCTT
>CAZMAM010000022.1:0-26739 GCA_964564305.1 uncultured Eubacteriales bacterium | reverse complement strand
CCCCAGCGTTTTCAGAATCTCGTCCACAAAGGCTCTGTTTTTCGGAATGACGCGGTGCTCCAGCCATTGAATGACGCCTTCACCGGTACATTCCATGTCCAGAGGCAGCAAATAACGGGAGGCTTCATTCACCGAAACGATCTCCGCAACCAATCCTTCCAAGCCGCGCTTTTCCATCGTAAATCTCATAAGCTCCGTATCATAAATTCGGAGGCTGTACATGCTTTTTTCCATTTCCTTCTGATCCTCCAAAGAAAAAGATACGGTCTTATCCAGAGCGGCAGCGATCTTCAAAATCATATCCAGAGTCAAATTCTGTTCTCCGCTTTCCAAACGGCAGATATCAGACCGCTGGGAACCGATCCTGCGGGCAAGCTCCGCCTGTGAGATGCCTTTTTCCAGCCGCGCCTCTACAAGTTGCGCGATGATTTCCTGTCTGCGCAAAACGATCCCTCCCATCTTCCTGCTTTTATATGTTACCATATATGATAACGCTTTTCAAGAGGTTAAGGAAAAATGTTTGAGAATCGTTTTGGGTTTTTCACCGTGTTAAACACCATACCGTTTTTCGTAAAAATGGAGCGACGGTCGAAAGGGGAAAAGCCCGACTGAAAACGCCCTGTTTTTGGCTCTCGGTTGCCCCATTTTTTAACACAAACGGGGTTAAAATAGGCCGGTTGCCCCATAATTAACACTTAGAAACAGGGTCAAATCCGCTCAAATCCGGCGAAAATTCGCCAAAGGCAATCAAAGAAACAGATAAAAAAAAAAGGCCCGGAAAATGGCGTATTTCCGGGCCTTTTGAGCTGTTTTGGCTGTAAAAATGAACTGTGTTAACGCTTGCTGAACTGCGGCGCTTTGCGCGCGGCTTTGAGACCGTACTTTTTGCGTTCTTTCATGCGCGGATCGCGCGTGAGCATGCCCGCCTTTTTCAGCACCGGGCGCAATTCTTCCGTATTGTACTGCAGCAGCGCGCGCGCGATGCCGTGGCGGATGGCGCCCGCTTGGCCCGTTACTCCGCCGCCGCCTACGCGGCACTCAATATCGAATTTATCTCCCGTACCGGTGAGCTCCAAAGGCTGGCGCACAATCAACTTGAGCGTTTCCAGCCCGAAATAATCATCTATGTCGCGGCCGTTGACCGTCACATTGCCGCTGCCCGCGTACAGCCGAACCCGCGCAACCGATTTTTTTCTTCTGCCTGTGCCGTAAAAATACGGCCTGGTGTTGTAATCCATTCCCTGCAGCTCCTTTCCTTACATCCGGAATTCTTCCGGCTTTTGCGCGGCGTGCGCGTGATTGCCGTCTTTGTATACGCGAAGCCGTGTGAGCGCTTTGCGCCCGATGGTGGTATCCGGCAACATGCCCTTTACGGCAAGCTCCATCGCCTTTTCCGGCCGCTGCGCCATCAATGTGGCATATTTGGTTTGCTTTAACCCGCCGATATACCCGGTGTGCCGGATGTACATCTTTTGCTGCAATTTGTTTCCGGTGAGCACCGCTTTTGCGCAGTTGATGATAATGACATGATCCCCGCAATCCACATGGGGGGTGTATGTCGGTTTATGCTTGCCGCGCAGCAACACGGCAGCCTGCGCCGCGACACGGCCCAAGGGTTTGCCCGCGGCGTTGATGATTACCCATTTGCGCTGAACTTCGCCAGCCTTTTCCATATACGTGGACATCGCTTTCCCGTCCTCCTTCTTTTTTTGCAACGCTCATCATACCATAAACCCGAAGATGAGTCAAGCAAATTTTCCCGAATTTTTCATCGAATATCCGCTTTTCTCCCGATTGCTCTTTATTTTGCCGCTTTTTACATGGTTTTCTCACGCTTGATTTACGAAAATGCCGCTTTTCGGCCGGCAGAAATCAGGCGCGTCGATAGTTCTTTTCTTGATATTGTTCGCTTTGCCGCGGCTGGCCGCTTTTCGGCCGGCGGCGCTTGAATGTTTGGCGGCGGGGGCGTATAATACAGAAAATGATGAAGCCGGTCGCCAACCGCCGCGGGCAAAGTGGCGTATCTTTCGGTCTATCGGGCATCGGTAAAAATCAAGCGATCGGGGCGTGGCAGATGATCAGTGAAAAACCTTTAACCTGTTCAATTCGGGGAAAGAGCGTTACTCTTTACGGCGGCGGGAGAAAAGAAGATCCGGTGGTTTACCTGAACACGGTGCGCGGAGAAGGCCGGGAGGTTTGGCAGGCGTGCCGTTCGGCGCGCTGCCCTTCGTTTACGCTGGCGGCGATATCGGGGCTTGCGTGGGATCACGATATGTCCCCTTGGTCCGTTCCGCCCATCGCGCCCGGGGATACGCCCTGTACCGGCGGAGCGGATGATTATTTGCGGGTGCTGACCGGGCAGATCGTTCCCGCAGCGGAGGAACTTGCGGGGATTCGCCCGCGCTTTCGCGCCATTGCCGGGTATTCGCTGGCGGGACTTTTTGCTTTGTACAGCGCTTTTCATACAAAGTGCTTTACTGCGGTGGCGAGCGCGTCCGGATCGCTGTGGTTCCCGGGATTCTGCGATTATGCCGGATCCCGGCCGTTTCGGGCGGATCTCGGCTGTGTGTATCTTTCGCTCGGGGATGAAGAGAGCCGCACCGCCAATCCGTACCTCGCCCCCGTTCAGGAAAACACCCGAAGGATTGCCGAACTGCTCCGGTCGCGGGGGATCGATTGCCGGTACGAGTTGAATCCGGGAAATCATTTTCGGCAGCCCAATCAGCGAATGGCCAAGGGCATTGCGTGGATACTCAATGAGACGGAGGGAAAACCGTATGAGTGAAATGAGCGAAACCGTCTATTCACTTTTTCAAAAAACGGCGCGGCGCCTTGAACGGGAGACGGCCGTCATCACCACGCAGGGGCGGATCACCTTCGGGGAGCTTTTGCGTCTGACG
Organism: uncultured Eubacteriales bacterium; assembly: GCA_964564305.1. Taxonomy (GTDB): domain Bacteria; phylum Bacillota; class Clostridia; order Oscillospirales; family Acutalibacteraceae; genus RGIG1959. Next base: position 23,839 of record CAZMAM010000022.1, on the reverse strand, counting down.
GATACATATGCCGCCTCGTTTCCGCCCGGGGTCAAAACGGTTGGCGTGGTGATGGATCACGGAGCCCGAATGATTGCGGCCATTTTGGCGACGCTGAAAATCGGCGCGCGCTATGTGCCTGCGGAACCGGATTTCCCGATCGGGCGTATCCGCTATATGATGCGGGAAGCGGGGGCGGATATTATCCTGACGCAGCGGGAGTACACGGATCGGTTGGAAGGTTTTGCCGTGCGCGATATGGGCGGGGAGGCGGTGCCGAACGAATCCGCCCGCCCCGAGGCGACGAACCCCAAGCTTCCCGCGTATGTGCTGTACACCTCCGGCACCACGGGCCGGCCGAAGGGCGTTTGCGTGACGCAGGCGAATATTTTGCATTATATCCGCGCCTTCGCGCATGAATTTCATCCCGGTCCGGGGGATGTTATGCTCCAGTATTCGGTGTGCACCTTCGATATCTTTGTGGAGGAAGTGTTTGCCTCGCTGCTGAACGGCGCGGCCATAGCCGTTCCAAACGCGGAGGAAAAAGCCGATATTCACCGCCTGATGGCGTTTGTCGCGCGCTGCCGAGTGACCATTATCAGCGGATTTCCGTATCTTTTCGCGCAGATGAACCGGTTGGAGACGGTGCCCGGGTGCCTGCGCCTGCTCATCAGCGGCGGGGATGTTTTGCGCGGGTCGTATGTCGATCGCCTGATAGCCCGCGCGGAAGTGTACAACTCCTACGGGCCTTCGGAGACCACGGTGTGCGCACTCTATTACCGCTGCCGGAGCGGCGCGGTGCTTGCGGACGGCACTTACCCGGTCGGAAAGGCGGTACAGGGGGCAGCGGTGCGTATCTTGGATGAAGACGGGCGGGAACTGCCCACCGGCGAGACCGGGGAAATCTGCATTTACGGGAATGGCGTATCGCTTGGGTATATCGGTCATCACGAAGAGGAAAACCGGGCGTTTGAACCGCAGCCGGGCGGCGGGATGATGTACCGCAGCGGAGATTTGGGATACCGTCTGGACGACGGCAATATCGCTTTTTTGCGCCGAAAAGACGATCAAATTATGATTTACGGCAAGCGCGTGGAAATCTCGGAGGTGGAATCCCGGCTGTACCGGTGTCAAAACGTCGCCGGAGCGCTGGTTCGGGCGTTTACGGACGAAAACGGGCTTTCATACATGATTGCCTACATCGTTGCGGAAAACCGGGAATGCCGCCTTTCGGACATCAGGCGGGAACTTTCGGAATACCTGCCCGCTTATATGATTCCGGAATTTTTTGTTCGCCTCGACCGCATCCCCGTAAACGCCAACGGCAAACCGGATACCGAAAAACTTCCGGTCGTGATGAAATAATCGGGCTTTAGGGCAGATGCATAAATCCCGGCACATTTGCGCGGGAAAATCTTTAGAGGAGTATCGGGGGAGGCGCTAAGGGTGCAGGTAAGTATACGCGAGGCGGGCTTGGAAGATATCGAGCTGTTGATGGAATGGCGCATTCGGGCGCTTTGCGAAGTGTTCGGCGTTCTGCCGGACGCTTTAAATGCCATTGTGCCGCAGTGCCGCCGGTATTATCTTGAGGAAATTCCCGCCGGCGGGCATATCGCCTGTTTTGCGGTGTGCGGGGAAACGGTTGTCGGCTGCGGCGGGATCTGCCTGTACCGGGAAATGCCTTCCCCGGAAAATCCAAACGGCCGGTGCGGGTATCTCATGAATATTTACACGCAGCCGGAATACCGCAGCCGAGGCATCGGACGCATGACGGTTCGGTGGCTGATTGACCGCGCAAGAGAAAACGGGGTATCCAAAATCTTTCTGGAAACATCGCAGCAGGGGGAAGCGCTCTACCGCGCGCTGGGATTTACCGATATGAGCGGTTATTTGCAGTTGTTTCCCTGAAACATTTTGCCTATTGTCGCTGCTTTGTGAACCCATCCGTTTTAATCCGGGCATTGGCGGCGTGCGGGAGGAGAGAGAATCCGTGCCGGGTAAAAATAAAATAAAGGCAATACCGCACAAAGATTGTCGTTTTCGAATGCGGCACGCGTATTGTTCGGCGGCCAAGTTTTGGTATCTCTTTAACTTGGCAAGGATTTATCGCTGCGGACAAAAAAGCGGTTGCAACGCGCCCGCGGTTATTGTATAATGGTGATGCGGTACATTTTGGCAAAGCATTTGCAAATGCCGCGAAAGCCGTGAAAGCCGCCGCCGGTTGGGCGGCGAAAACGAAACCGGATTTGAGGGGGTATGGTCAGTGGCAACCGTATTGGATACGCAATATCTCAAGGGATTTGTCAAAGAACATGAAATCGATGCAATGCAGGAAGCGGTCGGCGCCGCGCACCGGGTGCTTCATACGGGAAGCGGTTTGGGCAGCGATTTTCTGGGCTGGCTGAATCTTCCTGCCGATTATGACCGTGAGGAATTTGCCCGCATTCAGGCGGCGGCGGCGAGGATTCGGGAAGATACCGATGTGTTTATCGCCATCGGCATCGGCGGATCGTATCTTGGCGCGCGCGCGGTGGTGGAATGCCTGCGTTCTCCGCTTTACAACCGCTTGCCCAAATCCGGCCCCGAAATTTACTTCGCCGGCAACAGCATCAGCGCCGCCGCGTTAAACGATTTGCTGACTATTTGCCGCGGAAAACGGGTCAGCCTGAATGTGATATCCAAATCCGGAACAACCACGGAGCCGGCAATCGCTTTTCGGGTGCTGAAGCATTTTCTGGAACAGGAAGTGGGCAAAGACGAGGCGAAGCGCCGCATTTATGTGACAACCGACCGGGCCCGGGGTACGCTCAAGGCCCTTTCCGATCGGGAAGGTTACGAAACATTTGTGGTGCCCGACGATATCGGCGGGCGGTATTCGGTACTCACCGCCGTAGGATTGCTGCCCATAGCGGTGGCGGGGTGCGATATCGAGAGTTTGATGGCCGGTGCGGAAGACGCCCGTCAGGCGCTTGCCGAACCGAATTTGAAGAAAAACGACTGTTATTTGTATGCCGCTTTGCGCAACATCTTTTTGCGCAAAGGCCGCGCGGTGGAGATGATGGTCAGTTACGAACCGTGCTGGCAAATGATGTCTGAATGGTTCAAGCAGCTGTTTGGCGAGAGCGAAGGAAAAGACGGCAAAGGGCTTTTCCCTGCCTCCGCTATTTTTTCCACCGATTTACATTCTCTGGGCCAGTTCGTGCAGGACGGCAGCAATATTCTGATCGAGACGGCGGTCATCTTTGATCGCGCGCCGGGCGAGCTCATCATTCGGGAAGATGAAGAAAACGCCGACGGGCTGAATTTTCTGGCCGGCCACGGTATGAGCGAAGTGAACCGAAAGGCGTTTGAGGGTACCGTACTGGCGCACGCGGACGGTTTAACGCCTACTATGGTACTGCGTATGCCCGCCAACGATGAGCGGTCCTTGGGGTATATGATTTACTTTTTGGAGAAAGCCTGCGCCATATCCGGTTATCTTTTGGGCGTCAATCCCTTTGATCAGCCGGGAGTGGAGAGTTACAAGAAAAATATGTTCGCGCTGCTGGGCAAACCCGGTTACGAATCCCAAAAAGCGGAATTGGAACGGCGCCTCGGGCGGTAAGCAAAACCGTTCTGCGGCGATAAACCGGATCCGTCGCTCCCGGGCGGTACCGAAGCGCCAAGCGGCGGCCAATATGCGGTTCGGCGCACCGAAAGGTCTCAAACGGCCTGAAGGCTTCAAGCGTGTTTTCAAAAAAGCGCCAAAACAAAAAAAGGGGAGTATTCAGGCTCCCGAAAATTATATGACGGGCAAAAAGGAGGCAATCATCATGATCACATTGATTCTCGGACGCAAAGGATCCGGCAAAACCAAACGCCTGCTGGATATGTGCGCCGAGGCGACCAGCGCTTCGGACGGCAGCGTGGTGTTCATCGAAAAAGACAATACGCTGACTTTCGATCTCAGTCACAAAACGCGTTTGGCGGTGGCGGAAGAATACGGCATTGTGGGATTTGAATCGCTGTACGGATTTGTCGCCGGAATGTGCGCGGGCAATTACGATATTACCGATATCTTTATCGATTCCACTTTAAAAATCGGCGGTCGGGATATGGAAAAACTGGCCGCTTTCGTCGAAAGGCTCGGGGCGCTTTCCGACAGAGCCAATATCCGCGTGGTGATGTCTGTTTCCGCAGATAAAAAAGAAGTGCCCGAAAAGCTCGGCGCTATTGCCGAGGAAATTTAAGCACAAAGGCAAAATAACGCGCATCGCCTTCCTGCGGCAGGCTTTTTCATCCGTTTCCCCGTGCGAATTCGGGCTTGACAAAGCCGATGGCAGCGGGTATAATACAATGCGCGTTCCCGGCCCCCTGAGGAGGCAAATGTGATGGTTTTGGATTTACGGCCGCTTTTTTCGGGGGAAACAGATCGCATGGCGATTTGTGAAGAGCTGGATTTATCCTCTTTTACATTTCACGGCGTATCCCCGCTGCAAAAGCCGGTGCGTTTCACGGGGGAAATTATCAATCGCTCGGGTGTGCTTTTTTTGGAAGCCGAGGCCGCGTATACATACGAAGCGCCCTGCGACCGATGTTTAACGCCGGTATCCCGGCAGGCGGTTTCGCCCGTGCGCCACACGGTGGTTTTGTCCCGGCAAAACGGGGAAGACGGTGAACTGATTATAGCCGAGCGGCAGCGGCTTTGTGTGGAGCCCTTAGTGGAAGCGGATATTTTTCTGGATATGCCGCAGAAGTTCCTTTGCCGCCCGGATTGTCGCGGGCTATGTCCGCATTGCGGCAAGAACCTTAACGCTGGCCCGTGCGGATGCGAAAAAGAGACGGGAGATCCGCGATTGGCGGTACTTTCCGCGCTTTTACGGTGAGTGTTCACCGTTTCATGATCATTTACGGTAAGATAAGGAGGTGCTGACATGGCGGTACCTAAGAGAAAACATTCCAAGGCTCGCAGGGATAAACGGCGCAGCAATGTATGGAAAATGGATGCGCCCGCGCTGATGAAATGCCCTCAGTGCGGTGAATTTAAGAGACTTCACCGGATGTGTCCGCATTGCGGATACTACAACGGCAGGCAGGTAGTCAAGATCGAAGAAGGATAAAGAAATCGCCGATGTCAACTGAAACGGGATTCTTTTGCGTCTTTTTTAAGGCAATACCGCACAAGGATTGTCGTGCAGATGCGAAGCAGATTTTGCGCCGGATGAACTGAAAACCGCAGCGAAACCTTTGTGTATTTGCGAGGATTTTCAGAAAATATGGCAAAAAAGATGCAAGCAGATGGGCAGGCATTGCGCGGTAACCGGTCATTGTGCGGTGTTGCCTTAATTTTGGAAAATCGCGAAAAACCGTTTCGAGGGTATTTGGCGCGGCGGGTTTTTCAGACGGCAAACTGCGGCGAAATCGCTGCCCTTACAACCGAAACCGGTGCGGCGGTCGCGCCGGACGGTCAAAAGCGGCGGCGGTTTTGTTTTTTGTTGCCTTATCCGGAAGCCGGCGGGAGTCGCGGAAAGCCGGGAAATGGCGCCTGTGCCGTTTATGAAAAATGTTCTTTTCGGGCAAAAAGAAAAAGGTGTGGTCATTCGGATGGTGACGGTTTCGCGGACAGCTGCGGGAAGCCCCGCCGCTCAAAAGGGTATTCGGGCGGGGGATATTCTCATCAGCATCAACGGGCACGAAATCGATGACGTGCTGGATTACCGGTTTTATCTTGCCGATGATTCCCTGCATTTGATGATGCGGCGGGGCGGGCAATGTTTTGCGGTGACCCTGCCCGGCGGAGAAATCGGGCTGGAATTTGAAACCTACCTGATGGACGCGCAGCGTTCCTGCCGAAATCACTGTATTTTCTGCTTTATCGACCAATTGCCCGCCGGTCTTCGGGAAAGTTTGTATTTTAAGGATGACGACAGCCGGCTTTCTTTTTTGTTTGGAAATTATATCACGCTGACCAACCTTACCGAGCGCGAGGTTCAGCGGATTATCGATTTGCATATCAGCCCCGTGTATGTTTCGGTGCACACCACCGACCCCGACTTGCGGTGTAAGATGATGGGCAACCGTTTTGCCGGGGATTCTTTGCGCATTCTGCCCCGGATGGCGAAGGCGGGCATCGACATTCATTGCCAGTTGGTGCTCTGCCCCGGCATAAACGACGGCGCGTCGCTGAAAAAAACACTGGACGATTTGATTGCGCTTGGAGATTCGCTGAAAAGTGTGGCGGCGGTCCCTGTGGGGCTGACCAAATACCGTGACGGATTATATCCGCTTCGGACGTTTACCGCAAAAGAAGCGGCGGATGTTGTGGATTTGCTGGAGGCCGTCGGCAGCCGGTGCGAGGCGGAAACGGGAAACCGGCGGGTGTACGCTTCCGATGAATTTTACCTGTTGGCGGAAAAGGCGCTTCCCGCGCCGAAATTCTACGGGGAATATCCTCAGCTGGAAAACGGGGTGGGCATGCTTTCCCTGCTGCGTCAGCAGTTTTCCGCGGCATTGCGCAAAGAAAAGGCGTCCCCCGTCTTGGCGGGCGGTGCCGTCATCGCCACGGGTTATGCCGCATACGATGCCATGCGGGAACTGGTCGATACCGCCAATCGGCGGTTTTCGGGGTTGAATGCCCGGGTGGTTCGGGTGAAAAATGAGTTTTTCGGAGAAAAAGTCACCGTGGCGGGGCTTCTCACCGGGCGGGATCTTTCGCGTCAGCTTTTGGATTTGCGCGCAAGCCGAATTTTGATTTCCCGCGATATGCTGCGCCGCGAAGGGGACTGTTTTCTGGATGGCGTTACCGTGCGGGAATTGGCGCATACTTTGCAAACGCCGGTGTGGCCGGTGGAATCCAACGGTGCTGCGCTGTTGGATGCGCTGCTGGGCAAACTCCGGGTCACCCCGCGCTCTGTCGGCCGCCGCGCAAAACCGATATGATTTTTGCACGATTCGGCATGGATTCAAGTCCGCGCACAAGACGGGAAGGTGCGGAAAAGTAACGCAAAAAATCGACCGGCTTTTCCCGGTTCGGGAGATTACGGCGAAAGTTTTTATCTGGGTCTTTATACGAACGCAATGATTGAGGAGTAAACGGTATGGCGCGTCCGATTGTCGCGGTGGTGGGGCGGCCCAATGTTGGGAAATCCACTTTATTTAATAAATTAATCGGGCGAAGGCTTTCCATCGTGGAGGATACGCCGGGTGTGACGCGGGATCGGATTTTCGCCCCGTGCGAATGGAACGGGCGGGTCTTTCTTTTGGCGGACACCGGCGGGTTTGATCCGCGCCAAACGGAGGATCCGATTATCCGGGAGACACGTCGGCAGGCGCAGCTGGCGGTGGAGCAGGCGGACGTGATTATTTTGGTCACCGATTTGCGCGCGGGGGTTACCGCAAACGATCAGGACGTTGCCGCTATGCTGAAAAAGAACGGGAAACCGGTGGTGCTGTGCGTCAATAAATGCGACAGCGTCGGTGCGTTACCGGCGGAATTTTATGAATTTTACGCTTTGGGGCTGGGCGATCCGGTAGCCGTTTCCTCCGTTCACGGCCACGGGACGGGAGATTTGCTGGATGCGGTTTGCGCCCTGCTGCCCGTGCAAAGCCCGGAGAGCGAAGCGGAAAAATCCATTAAAGTGGCCATTATCGGAAGGCCGAATGTCGGGAAATCCTCCTTAATCAACCGTCTGGCGGGCTTTGAGCGATCCATAGTCTCCGACGTCGCCGGTACCACCCGCGATGCGGTGGATACCGAGGTGGAAAACGAATACGGGCGGTTCCTGTTTATCGATACGGCGGGGCTGCGCCGAAAAAGCAAAGTGACGCAGTCGGTGGAGCATTACAGTGTTTTGCGCGCGCTGATGGCGGTGGAGCGGGCGGATGTCTGCGTAACGGTGATCGATGCGCTGGAGGGCTTTACCGAACAGGACAGCAAAGTGGCGGGGTACGCGCACGAACAGGGCAAAGCGAGCGTAATCGCGGTGAACAAATGGGACGCGGTGGAAAAAGACGCCTACACCTTTGCCGATGTTCGCAGGCAGCTTGAGCAGGATTTTTCGTTTATGTCGTACGCGCCGTTTCTTTTTCTCAGCGCGAAAACGGGGAAACGGGTGGACAGCCTGTATGAAAAAATTGCTTTTGTCTATTCTCAAAGCATGACCCGTATTTCCACCGGGATGCTCAACGATTTGCTTGCCGAAGCCACCGCCCGGGTACAGCCTCCCACCGATAAGGGGAGGCGGCTGCGCATTTATTACATGACGCAGACGTCCGTTGCGCCGCCGACTTTTGTCTGTTTTGTCAACCGGGAAGATTTGTTCCATTTTTCTTACCGGCGATACATTGAAAATCAAATACGGGAAACATTCGGGCTTACGGGGACTCCGGTGCGCCTGCTGGTGCGGGAGCGGGGGGAACCGAAGCGCCCGTAAATCGGGAGGAACGCGTTATGCAAGCGTTAATGGAAATGCTGCAAAAGGCTTGGCTGCCTCTGCTGGTGACCGCTGTACTCGCTTATTTGCTGGGCAGTTTGAATTTTGCCATTATTGTGACCCGTCTGTTTTCACACCGGGATATTCGGGAAACCGGAAGCGGCAACGCGGGCGCCACCAATGTTTTGCGCTCCGCCGGAAAAGGCGCGGCGCTGCTGACGACTTTGGGTGATCTGGCCAAAAGTCTGGCTGCCGTAGGCCTTGCCGAATGGGTGATTTTTCCCATGCTCAACGCCGGGGAATACGCGCGGTGCGGGGCATATCTGGCCGGGCTGTTTTGCGTAATCGGGCATTTGTACCCGCTGTATTTCGGTTTTCGCGGCGGAAAAGGCGTGCTGGCGGCTTTGGGCATGATGCTGGTGCTGGATTGGGTAGTGGCGCTGATCAGCCTTGGGGTGTTTATTCTGCTGGTGGCGATTTTCCGCATGGTTTCGCTCGGATCGGTTGCCGCCGCCGCCACGATGGCGCTGACCGTGTTTATCAAGCTGAAATTTTTTGACGGAATACAGGGCTTTGAATTGATTTTCTGTACCGTGACGGCGGTATTGGTCGCGGCGCTGCTGATTATGAAACACGCGGACAATATTCGGCGCATCATTCACAAAACGGAGCGCAAACTGGGGGAGAAAACGTAAAAATGGCGACAATAACGATTCTGTCCGCCGGATGGGGGACGGCTTTGACGGTGATGGCGGCCAAGGAAGGGCATACCGTTCGACTGTGGTCGCCGTTTGAAGACGAGATTAATCTTATCCGCCTGCACGGGGAACACAGAAAACTGCTGCCCGGCGTTCCGGTGCCTCCGTCTGTGGATTTAACCACCGATATTTCCTGTGTCCGAGGTGCGGATTTGGTTATCGTGGCGTCGCCTTCCTTCGCGGTTCGTCAGACGGCGCAAAAGTTACGCGGCTTGCTGTCTCCCGGCACATTGGTCGCCAGCGCGTCCAAAGGCCTGGAATCCGGAACGCTGTTCCGTATGAGCGAGATTATCCAAAGCGAGCTTCCCGAGGCCCGGGTGACGGTGCTGACCGGGCCGTCTCACGCGGAAGAAGTGGGGCGCGGAGTGCCGACGTCGGTGGTGAGCGCATCCCGGGATATCGCCGCCGCGGAGGAAGCGGCCAAAATGCTGAATTCTCCGGTCTTTAGGATATACGTTACGGACGATGTGCTCGGCGCGGAGCTGGGCGGCGCGCTCAAAAACGTCATCGCCCTTGCGGCGGGCATCTGTGACGGCCTGAATACGGGCGATAACGCCAAAGCCGCCTTAATGACCCGAGGGCTTGCGGAGATGGCGCGCTTGGGCGTTGCCATGGGCGCCAGAAGCGAAACGTTTGCGGGGCTTTCCGGCATGGGCGATCTTATCGTCACTTGCGGGAGTATGCATTCCCGAAACCGCCGTGCCGGGTTGCTGATCGGCGGGGGAACGCCGCCGTCGCAGGCGGTAAAACAGGTGGGAACGGTGGAAGGTTACTTTGCCGCCGATGCCGCCGCGCAGCTGGCCGCCCAAAACGGCGTGGAGATGCCGATTGTGGAACAGTGCCGCCGTATTTGCTTTGAAGACGCCTCCCCGAGGGAGGCCATGCATGCGCTGATGACCCGCCCGATGCGCAGGGAAACCGAACCCCGTTGGATCGGCTAATCCAAGGCGAATCACGGGCCAATGGCCTTTTGGGCTGTCGCTGTGCGCAAACGGGGCAATCGGAACGGGGCAATCGGATCGGAAAATCAGCACGCGAAAAAGCCGAACTTAAGTGAGAAAAAGCCGTACATAAGTGATGTGATAATAGATATTAAAATCCGGCGGCGCTGTATTTGGGGAAACCAGCGCCGCCGGAGATTTGTATTACGATCAACCGTTGTTCTAAGAGAAACGGGTACAAAACCGGTTACAGGCTGAGCGAATAATTCGGTGCCTCTTTGGTGATGCTGATGTCGTGCGGATGGCTCTCTTTCAGGCCGGCGCCGGTAATGCGAATGAATTTTCCGTTTTGCTGGAGCGTTTCGATATCCGGGCATCCGCAATAACCCATGCCGGCGCGCAGGCCGCCCAGCAATTGGTAAACGGTATCCGCGAGCGGCCCTTTGTACGGCACACGGCCTTCCACGCCTTCCGGAACCAGCTTTTTGCTGTTATCCTGGAAGTAGCGGTCTTTACTGCCCTGTTCCATCGCGCCCAAGCTGCCCATTCCGCGGTATACTTTAAACTGTCTGCCCTGATAGATTTCGGTTGCGCCGGGAGATTCCGCGCATCCGGCGACAAGCGACCCGATCATGACCACATCGCCGCCCGCCGCGAGCGCTTTGACAATATCGCCGGAATATTTAATGCCGCCGTCCGCAATAACCGGAATGCCGTATTTGGCGGCGACACAGGCGGCGTCGTAAATCGCGGTGATTTGCGGTACGCCGATTCCCGCGACCACGCGCGTGGTGCAGATGGAACCGGGGCCGATGCCCACTTTAACGGCGTCCGCGCCCGCGTCGATGAGCGCCCGCGCCGCTTCGGCGGTCGCGATATTGCCGGCAATAAGCGAAACATCGGGGTAAGCGGCTTTTACTTTGGAAACGGCCTGTAAAATATTGCGGCTGTGGCCGTGGGCGGAATCCAAAACCAGCGCGTCCACCTGCGCTTTCACCAATTCGCCAGCGCGCTCGAGAACGTCTCCCGTGGCGCCAATCGCCGCCGCGCACAGCAGCCGGCCGTCTTTGTCCCGGGCGGAATTGGGATACTTCAGATTTTTTTCGATGTCTTTGATGGTGATAAGGCCTTTTAAGTTTCCTTTTTCGTCCACAATCGGCAGTTTTTCGATTCGGTGCTGCCGCAAAATATCCTGTGCCTGCTGCAGTGTGGTACCGACGGGGGCGGTAATCAGATTTTCTCTGGTCATGACGTCCTCGATGCGCTGGGAAAAATCGGTGAGGAACCGCATATCGCGGTTGGTGAGAATACCCACCAGTTTGCCGTCTTTACAGATGGGCACCCCGGAAATTTTGTATTTTGACATCAGCGCGTTGGCGTCTTCCACCAAATGTTCGGGGGAAAGGAAGAACGGATCCACAATGACCCCGTTTTCCGAACGCTTGACCCTGTCCACCTGATCGGCCTGCTGTTCAACGGACATATTTTTGTGAATGACACCGATGCCGCCCTCGCGCGCCATCGCAATGGCCATCGCGGATTCGGTGACCGTGTCCATGGCGGCGGTCATCAGCGGGACGTTGAGCCGGATGGATTTGGTCAGCTTGGCGGAAATATCGGTATCTTTCGGCAGAATATCCGATTCCGCGGGAATCAGCAGCACATCGTCGAAGGTCAGGCCTTCTTTGAGAAATTTTTCACCGGCATTGGGATTGATCATAACGGCGTTCCCCCTCCCAAACAATAGGACAAAAACGATAAAACCCACAGGACATATCGAAAAACAAAACCAATCGAAGAATAAAACGGCGAGGCCATCCCGTGCACGGTCGGCGTGCAAAAGCAGGTAAGAAAACCCGCCCCTTTTTCGCAAAGGAGCGGGGCGCGATTATTCCTGTTCCTGATTTTCTTCGGCTTTCTCCGCCGCTTGTCCGGCAGGCGCTTCGGCCACCTCACAGGATTCTCCGCATCCGGTCTGTTCCGGTTCGCAGGTGCTGCAGGAATCGGTGCTGCAAACAACCTTGCGGCGGTTGCGCAGCAGAATAATGGCAACGGTGGTGATCGCCGCTACAATGGCGGCAAGGGCCGCGACCCATACCCATTTGTTTTCTTTTTTCACAATGCATGACCTCCCGGTGAAATTTTTGATGAAACCATATTCCGGTAACCCGGTAAAGAACTTTTCAAAAATATCTTACACTTTTTGCCGGGTCTTGTCAAGAGCGCCGAGGCGGATTTTTTGCCCGCTTAGCGGTTATCCGCCTTCACTTTTCCGCGCACCGTTACCAGAACAATATTCAGGTGTTTATCCAGCGCCAGCAAATCGGCCCGCTTGCCGACTTTTACGGAACCGGTGACGTGATCTTCCCGTATCGCCTTTGCCGGGTTGATGGTCACGGATTTGAGCGCCTGTTTAAAGGGTATTCCGTAGGAGACGACATTTTTGAATTCCTGATACACATTGGAAGTGGAGGCCGCAATGGTGCCGTCCGCCAAAAGGGCTTTTCCGTTTCTGACATAGACCGTCTGGCCGCCTAAATCGTATTCCCCGTCCGTGTGGCCGGCGGCGCGCATGGAATCGCTGACGATAATGGAATTATCTTCTCCAAGCTCACGAAACGCGATGCGCAAAGCGGCGGGGTGAATATGAAATCCGTCGCAGATGAGTTCCGCCCGGACGCCGTACCGCTGCGCCGCGTCGAATACCGCGCCCACAACGCCCGGCGCGCGGTGGGAAAGCCCGCTTTGCGCGTTGTACAGGTGCGTGGTGTGCCGGACGCCCCACTTAATGGCCTGCATGGCTTCGTCGTATCCGGCGGCGGTGTGCGCGGTGGAAACGGTGCAAAACGGCTGTACCGCCTCAATAAATTCCTTTGCGCCCTCGCTTTCCGGAGCGATGTCCACCAGTTTGATGATCCCGCCGCAACCGTCGTACAGCCGCTTAAATTCCTCAACATCCGGCGGACGCACATAGGCGCCGTTTTGCGCGCCTTTTTTCGCCATGGAAATATACGGCCCCTCCATATTGATGCCCTGAATATACGCCCCCGTGACGCGGTCTTTATTTTCGGCGATATTGGCGAAAACGGTCTGCAGTTCTTCAAAAGAAAGGGTCATCGAGGTGGGGCAAAACGAGGTGATTCCCCGTTTGACCAGCAGTGCGGACATGGCTTCAAGCGCTTCTGGGGTCGCGTCTCCCGTGTCCGCCCCGGCGCAGCCGTGAATATGAATATCGATAAATCCCGGCGCCAACAGGCAGCCGGAAAGATCCAGCCGTTCGTCCTCGGCGGCAATCTCTCCCATGGCGGTAATGATTTCGCCCTGAATTTGAACGTCCGCCCGAACCGGTTCAAATTCCTCGTTGAACACCACGGCGTTTTCCAAAATCATCCGTCTTTCCCCCTTTTTGGTGGTGTTTTTACCGTTTTTCGGCCTTATTCGGCGGCCGCTTCACCCCAGCGGTTTTCACCGCCGTGTCTTTTTGCACAGAGCGTATTTCCGCCTCGGTTTGCGGCTTTGCATACTTTCAGATTATAACGGGAATTCAGGGAAGTACAAGGGCAAAAAAAGCCGCGTAATTTGCACTTTTTGTCACGAAAAAAGCGAGAGGCCGCCAAAACGGTTGCAAATCGGCAAAAAACGGGATATAATATTTTCAAAGGTTCGAATCGCAAACATGCATCGGCGGGTATTCCCCGGAAAGACAAGAGGTGTTTTATGAAAAAAGCGGGCAAGGGCAAAGGGAGCGGCGCGGCGCCGGTTACGGCGGGCCGCCGGCTGTCGTTGGAAGAAGAACTGGAAGGAAAATTGCTGCACAATTTTTCTGTGCAGCCGCAGAGCGCGACGAACGAAAACTGGTATAATGCGCTGGCGATGGTTTTGCGGGACAGAATGCGCGCGCTGCGGGTCGGGTATATTTCCCGGGCTCACGAACAGGATTCCAAGCAGGTTTATTATCTGTGCATGGAGTTTTTAATGGGCAAATCCCTGAGGAATACCCTGTACAATCTGAATCTCACCGAAGAAGCGGAAAAGGTACTGGCCAAATATGATATTCGTTTGGATGCGCTGTATGAACTGGAGCCGGACGCCGGGCTCGGAAACGGCGGGCTTGGGCGGCTGGCGGCGTGCTTTTTGGATGGGCTTGCCACCGCGTCCATTCCGGCGATCGGGTATTCGCTGTTATACGAATACGGCATCTTCCGGCAAAAGTTGGTGGACGGCTGGCAGACGGAAACGCCGGATTTCTGGCTTCCGGGCGGAGAGTGCTGGCTGCTGCCCCGGCCGGAGCTCACCAAGCAGGTCAAGTTCGACGGCAATATTCGGGAATGGTGGGATAACGGGTTTCACCATATCGAGCATGAAAACGCCACCGTTATCATCGCGCAGCCTTACGATTTAATGGTGGCCGGCAAAGACGGCAAAGGCGTTTCCACATTAAGACTGTGGCGTTCTACCGCCCCGGGCATGGATATGTCCCTGTTTAATCAGGGCGAATATATGCGGGCGATGGAGCAAAAAGCCATGGCGGAAGTTATCACGCAGGTGCTGTATCCCGCGGACAACCATCGCGAGGGCAAATCCCTTCGGCTGGCTCAGCAATATTTCCTGGTATCCGCTTCGGTTCAGGATATTGTTCAGCGCCATTTGCAGGAATACGGAACATTAGATAATCTGCCGGAGATGGCGGCCATTCACATCAACGACACGCACCCGACTTTAGCCATTCCGGAATTAATGCGGATTATGCTGGACGAATGCGGGTACACTTGGGAAGACGCGTGGAGCATTGTCACCAAAACCGTGGCGTATACCAATCACACGGTTATGGCGGAGGCGCTGGAATGCTGGCCGGAGGATCTTTTCCGGCAGCGCCTGCCCCGGATTTATCAGATTGTCCGGGAAATCGACAACCGTTTCTGTGCGGATATGATGCGTCTCACCGATAACGACGCCGCGAAAGTCAGCCGGATGGCCATTTTCGGTTACGGATTAATTCGCATGGCGAATCTCTGCGTTGCGGCGACGCATTCCGTAAACGGTGTGTCCCGTTTGCACAGCGAAATCATCAAGCAGGATGTTTTTCACGACGCGTATACCGTGATGCCGGAGAAATTTAAAAACGTCACCAACGGCATTGCGCACCGCCGCTGGCTTTGTCAGGCGAATCCCGAACTTACCGATTTTATTGCGCAGCGGATAGGGGACGGCTTTGTCTTGGATGCCTCCAAGCTTGCGGATCTTCGCCCGTACGCGGACGATCCCGCTTCCCTTGAGGAATTTATGGCGATTAAGCGCCGCAACAAGGAACGGCTGGCCAAATATGTGCAGCAGCAAAACGGTATCACGCTGGATCCGGATTCCATTTTTGATGTTCAGGTCAAGCGGCTGCACGAATATAAGCGCCAGCATTTGAACGCGCTGCATATTTTGCACACTTATCTGCAGCTTAAGGACAATCCCAATATGGATTTTGTTCCCCGCACGTATATTTTCGGCGCGAAATCCGCTCCCGGATATTTTCTCGCCAAAGAAATCATTCGCTTTATCTATCTGCTTGGGAAAGAAATCGATAGGGATCCCGCGGTGCGCGATAAAATCAAAATCGTTTATCTGGAAGATTACCGCGTGTCCTTGGCGGAGCTGCTGATTCCCGGCGCGGATATCAGCGAACAGATTTCCCTTGCCGGAACGGAAGCCAGCGGAACCGGCAATATGAAACTGATGATGAACGGAGCGGTCACGCTGGGCACCATGGACGGCG
This sequence comes from uncultured Eubacteriales bacterium, assembly GCA_964564305.1. GTDB lineage: Bacteria > Bacillota > Clostridia > Oscillospirales > Acutalibacteraceae > RGIG1959. Next base: position 7,986 of record CAZMAM010000022.1, on the reverse strand, counting down.
CCAATGTGGAAATTTACGATGAGGTCGGGCCGGATAATATCATCATTTTCGGCATGAGTGCGCAGGAAGTGGAAAATTTAAAGCGTTCCGGGTATAATCCGCAGAATTTGTACAACAACAATCCGCGTTTGCACCGCGCCATCGATATGATGTTCCGCGGTTTCGGCGGGCGGCAGTTCACGGAAATCGCCGGATCCCTCACCTCCAAAGACCCGTATATGGTGCTGGCGGATTTTGAGGATTATTGCCGCGCGCAGCAGGAATCCGCGAAAATCTACACCGAAAAACCGCGCTGGGCGCGCATGGCGCTGCTCAATACGGCGGGAAGCGGAATCTTTTCTTCCGACCGCGCCATAAAAGATTACAGCGATCGCATCTGGCATTGCCGCCCGGTTCAGTAAGGCTGGAACCGCCAAAGCACTTCAGGCATTTAAGGCAATACCGCATAAAGTTTGTCGTGCAGATGCGGTAAGCGGATTTTTCGTCAGATGAAACAAAAACCGCAGGGAATACTTTGTGTATTCGCGAGGATTTTTGTAATATATGACGGAAAAGACGTCCGCAGATGGGCGACAAAGACGGTAGCCGATCTTTGTGCGGTGTTGCCTTAACTGAAGGCGCAAAATACGAGTTAAATTATGCCCGTTTTCCGAAAGAACTTCTTTCGGAAAACGGGCATTTTTCGGGGAAATTTTATTGCAGAGCGCTTGCAATCATTCGGGCGCAGAAGTATATATTTCCGCCGCCCATGGTCAGAACCAAATCTCCTTCCCGCGCCTCCCGGGTGATGTATGCGCAAACGTCCGGGAAATCCGGCAGATAGATTCCGTTGGTCATTCGGTCGGTGATTTGTTTGGCGTGAACGCCGAAGGTGTTTTCCTCCCGCGAGCCCATGATATCGCACACCACGGCAATATCCGCAAGGCTCAGCGCCTCGGAAAATTCTTCCAGATGCCGCGCCGTGCGGGAAAAGGTGAACGGCTGAAAGACCGCGAGTACCCGGCGGTATCCGAGCGTTCGGGCCGTTTTCAGCGTAGCGGTAATTTCCGTCGGGTGGTGCGCGTAATCGTCCGCTACGGTAACGCCCCGAAACGTGCCCAAAAATTCAAATCGTCGCCCCGCTCCGTGAAAATCCGATAGACCGAAGGCAATCTTTTCCGCCGGTACGCCGCACCAGTCGGCCGCGGCCGCCGCCATCAGCGCGTTTTGCACATTGTGTCCGCCCGGAATCGCAAGCGCAACGGGCGCAAAGCGCTTTTCCCGGTGCAGGATATTAAATTTGGCGTACCCGTTTTCCAAAACAATATTTTCCGCGCGCCATTCTCCGTCTTTTCCGCAAAGTACCGGGGGATTGGGCAGATTTGCAACGGCCCGGCGGGTGTTCTCATCGTCCCCGTTCGCGATTATCGTGTGGCAGAGCCTAGCGAATTTGTGAAAAGAAGCAATCACTCCGTCCAAGGAACCGAAATAATCCAAGTGATCCGCGTCCACATTCAAAATAACGCCCAGCGCGGGGCGCATGGAGAGATAGTGGTCCTGAAATTCGCACGCTTCGCCGACAAACAGATCGGATTTTCCCGCCCGGCCGTTTGCCTGAATGAGCGGAAGCCGCCCGCCGATAAACAGGGTCGGGTCTTCCCCCGCGCGCAACAGAATATGGGAGAGCATAGAGGTGGTGGTGGTCTTGCCGTGTGTTCCGGCAATCGCCACCGAACGGGCGTACCGCCGGCTGACCAAGCCCAAAAGCGCTCCGCGCTCCATAAGCTGAATGCCGCGGCGCTTGGCTTCCGTCAGTTCCGGGTTGTTTGCCCGCACGGCGGAGGTATAGACCACCAATTCGGCGCCGGCGACATTTTCCGGCCGATGCTCTTTGGCAATCGGAATGCCCATCTTTTCCAGCCGGCGCACATTATCCGATTCTCCGGCATCGGATCCGGTAATTTGGTATCCTTCCCCGTGCAGGATTTCCGCCAGCGGGCACATGCCCGAGCCTCCGATGCCTACGAAATGTATTTTTTTGATATAATCCAAAAGCGTTTTTTGCATGTCGTGCGTCTCCTCTCTGAACCGTCGTTTCGGGAACCGTTTTCGCCCATATCAGTATAGGGCAAAACGCCTCAAAAGAAAAGAGGGAATTTTCAGGCAGTACCGCACAATCATTATAAAAATTTCGGCGTTGACAGCGCGGCGGAATGGTGCTATTCTTGCCACAGGCCGGAATAACGCGGTTTCGGGGAAATTTTTTCGATTATGCGCTTTGCGGCCGAAATTGAGTTGAAATTTACATGGGGAGGATGTGTCCATGTCCGAAAAACTGAAAATCGGCGTCATCGGTGTGGGAAGCATTTCCAACGAGCATATTGCGGCTTACCGCAAAAACCCAAAAACGGAGCTGTACGCTTTTTGCGATGTTAACGGGCAGCGTCTCAGGGAAATGGGGGAGGCTTACGGCGTCGGGCGGCTGTATACCGATGTCGGGGAGATGCTCGAATCGCTTCCCGAATTGGATGCGGTGAGCGTGTGTACCTGGAATTCGGCGCACGCGCCCTGTGCCGTGGCGGCTTTGAACGCGGGCAAGCATGTGCTTTGCGAAAAACCGATGGCGACGTCCGTTCCGGAGGCGCTGGAGATGAAGCAGGCGGCCGAACGCTCCGGAAAACTGCTGATGATGGGGTTTACCCGCCGTTTCGGGAACGATTGCGCCATTTTGCGGGATTTTATCCAAAGCGGGCAGTTTGGCGAACTCTATTATGCGAAAGCCACTTATCTGCGCCGCAAGGGGAATCCCGGCGGATGGTTCGGGGAAAAGCAATATTCCGGCGGAGGCCCGTTAATCGATCTCGGCGTACATGTGATTGATTTGGTCCGGTATCTGCTGGGCAATCCCAAAGCGGTTTCGGTGTACGGCGCGACGTTTCAAAAGCTGTTTGACCGCCCGGACGTCAAAGACCGTTCGGCGTATCATCCCGCGCAGGTCGGCGAAGCGTCGGTTTGCGATGTGGAGGATATGGCAACGGCGCTGATTCGCTTTGAAACCGGCGCGGTACTCCAAGTGGAGACCAGTTTCAGCCTGAATGTCAAACAGGACAGCAGTTGTATTGAACTGTTCGGCACCAAAGCCGGCGCAAAGTTAGATCCTCAGCTGGAACTTTTCACTAATCTCAACGGATATATGTCCAATGTGCAGCTGACAGTGCCTACGGCGCTCTCTTTTGACGGTCTGTTCGCCAACGAGATTAATCATTTTGTCGATTGTATTTGCCAAAAAACGCCCTGCATTTCCCCGGCACAAGACGGTGTGGATCTCATGCGTATTCTTTGCGCCGTGTATGAATCGGCGCAAACGGGACACGAAGTGACTTTGTAAGCGTTTCGCTTTTTTGCGGTGACGGCATCGGCGAAACGGGTGAAGAGATGGGGCGCCGGGCAAATCAAAGCAGCGTACCAAAATCGGGGCTTTCGGCAATATTTTGCCGAAAGCCCCGAAACCGAATTCGGAAAAACGGGTATGGCTCAGGCGAGCGCTTCGCTCACGGCAACGGCGCACGCGACCGTCGCCCCGACCATCGGGTTGTTGCCCATGCCGATAAGGCCCATCATTTCCACATGAGCGGGAACGGAGGAGGATCCGGCAAATTGGGCATCGCCGTGCATTCTGCCCATGGAATCGGTTAAACCGTAAGAAGCGGGGCCGGCAGCTACGTTATCGGGATGCAGCGTCCGGCCGGTGCCGCCGCCGGAAGCGACCGAAAAATATTTTTTGCCGTTTTCCAGCGCCCATTTTTTATACGTCCCGGCAACCAGATGCTGAAAACGGGTCGGGTTGGTGGAGTTGCCCGTGATGGAGACATCTACGCCTTCCTTTTGCATGATAGCGACCCCTTCCAGCACGTCGTTCGCGCCGTAGCAGCGCACTTTGGCGCGTTCTCCGTCGGAATAAGCTTTTTCGCTGACCACCGTTAAAGTACCGGTGTGAAAATCGTAATCGGTGCACACGTAAGTAAATCCGTTAATGCGGCTGATGATATACGCCGCGTCTTTGCCCAGACCGTTTAGAATAACCCGAAGCGGATTTTTGCGCACTTTGTTTGCGGTGCGGGCGATACCGATGGCGCCTTCCGCCGCCGCGAAGGATTCGTGGCCCGCCAAAAACGCGAAACAGGCGGTATCTTCGCTCAGCAGCATTTTGCCCAAGTTTCCGTGCCCCAGGCCGACTTTGCGCTGTTCCGCCACCGAACCGGGCACGCAAAACGCCTGAAGTCCTTCCCCGATGACCGCGGCCGCATCGGCGGCTCCGGTGACCCGGCGCTTTAGCGCCAGCGCAACGCCGAGCGTGTACGCCCACACGGCGTTTTCAAAAGCGATGGGCTGCACACCCTTCACAATACTGTCCACGTCCACGCCGTTGGCAAGGCACAGATCCCGCGCTTCCTCCAGAGATCCGATTTCGTTTTCGGCGAGGAACGCTTCGATTTTTGCCATGCGTCTCTCTTTGCCCTCAAATTTTACATCGTTCATGTTGACAACAGGCCTCCTTTCATTCTTCACGCGGATCGATGATTTTCGCGGCGCCGTCGAAACGCCCGTATTGCCCGATGTTCTTCTTGAACGCTTCTCCGGGCTCCACGCCGTGGCGAATATCTTCCATCATTTTACCCAGCCGAACGAACTGATACCCGATTACTTCATCGTCTTCATCCAAAGCGATTTTCAGCACGTAGCCTTCCGCCATTTCCAGGTACCGCACCCCTTTGGCCTTGGTGGAAAACATGGTGCCGACTTGCGAGCGAAGCCCTTTGCCGAGATCTTCCAGCCCCGCGCCGATGGAGAGTCCGTCCTCGGAAAAAGCAGATTGGGTGCGCCCGTACACCAGCTGCAAAAAGATTTCGCGCATGGCCACATTGATGGCGTCGCACACCAAATCGGTGTTCAGGCATTCCAGTAAGGTTTTTCCCGGCAGAATTTCCGCCGCCATCGCCGCCGAATGGGTCATACCGGAGCAGCCGATGGTTTCTATCAGCGCTTCCTCCACGATGCCGTTTTTGACATTCAGCGTCAGTTTGCAGGTTCCCTGCTGCGGAGCGCACCAGCCGACTCCGTGAGAAAGCCCGGAAATATCCGAAATTTGGGTGGCTTTAACCCATTTTCCCTCTTCCGGAATGGGCGCCGGACCGTGGTGAGGCCCTTTCTTCACCACGCACATCTGTTCCACTTCCTGGGAATAGTTCATAAGATTTTTTCTCCTTTCCTGTCGGGCAAAGCCGCAAAGCCTTTGGCCGGTTTCCGTGCGCTGCTGCCCCCTTTGCCGCGCGTTTTGGGCACGGCAATCGGGCGCTTTTGGCGGCGGTGCCCTGATTACGGCAGTTCTATTATAGATGTTTTTGCCTCTCCGCGCAAGGGCTTTTTCAAAAGAATACCGTCCCATTTTTCCCCGCATACGGCGAGTACATACCCGTTTATTTCCCGAACCGTAAGAAAGGCTTTTTGCCGTATTCCGTCCCGGAAAACGGCGCCACCGGAAATTTCCGTGCGCGAGAGGCGGGAAAGCCCCTCACCCGTCATTTTCAAAAACGCTTCTTTTGCGCACCACACGGCGAAAAACTTTCGGGGATCGCTCCCGATAAAGCGTTGTTCCGCCGGGGAAAACGCGCGGTCGGCGCGGGGGATGGGGCGGATTTTTTCAATATCGCAACCAACCGGCGCGTTTCCGATTGCGCACAGGACGCGCTCTTTGCTGTGGGCAAGGCTGTAGGAAATCTGGCCGGTATCCGCGGTGTTTATTTCCCGCCGCATATCCTCAAGCAGCCGCCACGCGCACAGCCGCTGAAGGCGTTTTTGCGGGACTTGCGCGCGAAGAATATGTTCGGCTGTGCTTCTCGGCACTTCGCTGAACCGTTCGGGATTATCGGCGGGATCCTCTGTTTCCCGTAAACCTACCGCCAGCATGCCCGTTTCCTCCTCGCACTTTTTTAGCCATGTTTTATCTCGAAAAAAGCACGGCCACGCGCGCCGTGCTCATTCGTAAAGCCCCAATTTGGTCTTAATCGTATCTTTCGCGTAGAAATCGTAACCTCCCGGGTGCCATTAATTCGCGGGCGCACCGTTTGGTTCCGAAAACCACTTTTGCACGGTGGGTATGCTGACGTCCACCATATCGGCGATGTCGTTTAGCGCCATGCCTTTTTTGCGAAGACGGTACGCGGTATCCCGCGCCTTTTTCATTTCTCCCTTTGCCTGACCCTCATCTCACCGATCTCATTTTACGGCTTTGCGCAGGCTTTGTCAAGCAAAAGCGGGGGCAAAGCGCGCAAAACACGAAATAGGTTTTTTGGGAGCATTTCGGCCGGGAGCTTCCTGATTGTCTCGCCTGAATTGCCCTAAATTTCCCCGCTTTTGGATTTTTTAGCCGGCTTTGCTTTTGTTCGGGTGTTCGGGCAAAATGAGCATCGCTTCTGTTCACTCCTCCGCGCGGCTTTTGCCCCGCTTTGCGTAAACAGGTTTCCTAATCTGCTTTATTTCAAAAATTTCGTGTAATTTTGAATAACATCTGGTATGATTTTACCGTAAGTTTATGCCCGTTATTTTTTCAGAGAGGAGAAAGTGGATATGAAAAAGGTACTTAGTGTAGTGCTTTCGATCGCTTTGCTGATGACATTTGCCATGGGTATACTGCCGGTTTCGGCGGAAGAGGTCGATTTGCTGAACAGTTCGGAGTTTGCGGCAGGCGCGGATAACCGTTTGGATGGCGACGCAAAACTGGAGAATGGTGTACTCACCATTACTATAGTAAATGATGCAGTTCCCGGTGGCGCTGAAGTCGGAGCGGAAGCAGCGGTAAATGTTCCGTTCAATGTAGCTGACGATTTGCATGCTATACTGAATATCGAATCCGATGTACCGTTTAAGGTGACGTTTCACACCGAAGCCGATAAGTGGATTGGATTCCAAAACGAATATTTCAATCTATTTTATAGGGAAGATGGAACGGCGCTGACAGGCGAGGATCTTGTTGGGGTGGATAAATATCTTCCGGCGGGGTCCTATCAGGTAGAAGCTTCTTTGAAGGGATATTATGATTCGAATCTTCCTGGTGTACCCTCCGATACAATTAATGGGGTATACATTGGAGGAATGAGCAAGGGTACCATTACGGTGAAGCAATTTACACTTGTTCCGAAGGCAGGTGCCACTACTGGAACTGAAACAAATTTGCTGGACGGAACAACAAACTTTACGGCTGGTGGAGATAATCATCTATTTGGTAGTGCGATAAAAGAAAATGGAAATCTTACCATTTCAATTGTGAGAGATGCAATAGAGAAAGAGTCTGAAGTCGGAGCGGAAGCAGCGGTGGATGTTCCCTTGAATTTAGCTGATGAACCTTATGCTTTGCTTAGTATCACATCCGATGTTCCGTTTAAAGTGACGTTTCACACTGAAACCGATAAATGGATTGGATTCCAAAACGAATATTTCAATCTATTTTATAGGGAAGATGGAACGGCGCTGACAGGCGAGGATCTTGTTGGGGTGGATAAATATCTTCCAGCGGGTTCTTATACTGTAGCGGCTCCCATCAAAGGATATTATGATTATAATCTTCCTGAGGTCACTTCTGATGCGATTAAAGGGATTGTCATCGGTGGAATGAATATAGGAACCATTACAGTAAAGAATTTGTCGCTTATTACCAAAGCAGAGTTAAAGGATCATCCTACCGAAGAACCTGTTCTTGGTGATATTGATCGCGATTATTCACCACTAATGATTGAAGATGCGGCTGAGTTATATCTTGCGACTTCCGGCAAACAGGCTCTTGACCCGGTGGTTAGGGATCGAGGCGTTGCGGATATTTGCGCAGACGGCGAAGTGGATACCATCGACGCTTACTTCCTGTACTTAAGAGTAGCCGGGCTTGCGGCCTGAAAAAGTTAAGGCAACACCGCATAATAAGCAAATTCTCGTCCTGAATCGATGAATGCGTGT
>CAZMAM010000021.1:0-26968 GCA_964564305.1 uncultured Eubacteriales bacterium | reverse complement strand
GAGATCTTCGCTGTTATGCATATTTTCACCTTGTGCGATTTGTGCGATTCACCTTGGACTTTAGGCAATACCACACAAAGGCCGGGCTTGCGCGCAATGCCTCCCTGATCGGCTTTGCGTCTTTTCCGTAGTTTAGCCAAAAATCTTCGCAAGTACACAAAGGTTTCGCTGCGGTTTTTATCTGACGAAAAAAATCCGCTCCTGCTTCACGCACGACAATCATTGTGCGGTGTTGCCTTTACTTTCAATAAGGCACAGGCAACTATGGCACCGATAAGTATACCGATAAAATTACAGATTATATCATCCACATCAAAACTTCTGCCAAAAAACAGCTGTAACACCTCAAGGCAAACAGGCAATACAAAGGCTGTCAACAAGATCGGTTTTGTATTCCTACTTTGGTAACAAGCGGAAACAAAAAGCCAAACGGAACAAGCATCGCAATATTGCCGATCAGCATAGATTTGACCCAGCTTCCCAAAGAGAGCTCTCCGGTCAAACATTTGATAAGGGAAGGAACAAGATTTACCTCGCCAAATTGGAATATCTTTCCCATTTCATCCCACCGACCCAAAAATATCCCGTCATAAACGTGCAACCAGAAGTTTGCGGGTAAGACAACAAGGCTTATCAGTCCGGTCAAATAGCAAGAAAAAATAACCTGTAATATCAATTTCATCCACTGAATCTTAATCTTCCTTTTCTTTAAAAGAACAAACCGAACGATGAAAAATACGACACCTACCGCACACGCAATCGGAAGAGCCTGCCAAAAGTAGCCGAAAAAAGTTCCGCTATTCATTTCCATCCGAAAAAAACTATAAATTTCTTTTATATACCTCATGTTGTGTCTCCTTTTTTGGCTTTTTAAGGCTGATTTTACCCACAACGGTATTTTAGCTGAATCGGCGCAAAATATCAAGAACAACCATTTTGGCTAATTTTAATTTATAATATTGGGGCAAAGGCAATATCGCATAAATTCCCGGATTCTCTTCATGCAGAAGATACCCCTTGACCTTTTTCTCTGCTTGCCTTACAATATCCATGGCGATTGAGTCCTTTCGTGAGGGTTTTTGGGAGTATCATTTAATTCTGATAAACCGGAATTCCCTTTTTCTATATCTCCCCCTCCTTGGTCTCACATCAAGCGATACGCCACATGAAACGAAAGAGACAAAAATGAATAGCGAAAAAATCCGATAAACTATATTTGAAGCATATACCTGATGAAGTGGTAAACTAAAACCGGACATAGGGGTGTAAAAACCGGACCAATGTTCAGGAAGTTTACCAATGAAGTGCACAAAGGAAGAACGGTTAGGTATTGCAAAGAAATAGCGGAAACGTACGGCGGCGCGAAAGACATCGAGAACCGACTGCGCGATCTTGACGCGAAACAGACCCAGAGGCAAATGCGGTACAGGTTCTGATTGATGAGAACGCGCGTGTGGCGCAGAACCGAAAAGAGGATTGCGACCGCTACGATGAACTCGCCGAAAAGTTCAGAGAAACGAGGGCAAAGCGCAGCAGACTCACCGCCGAGGTATTCCGAACATCTGTTTTCGCGCTTTCCGCCGTTTTATAAATAAGATGCCGGAGAGGATTCATGAATTTGGCACCGCACTCTGGGGAAATCTTGTAGAGTATGCGACTGTCTTCGGCAAAGACCCTGACCTGCGGGGAAAAATAAGGAGAGTGAGAGCTGGGGATTATCCCCCGCTCTTTTTGCATTCTTTACATAATCCGAGGTTCACACGATTGAGATCGCCATACGTCCAGAATTCCTGCTCAGGGCGTATTGCACCGCATTTTTCGCAACGTATCCACCTCACACCGCTTGAATCGCGTATTTGCTCCGTCTGCTGCGTAAAACGATTCTTTACTTCATTATAAGCTTTTTCTTCCGCGATCTTTTGTCTTTCTTCTTCAGCTCTTTGTTGCTGTTCGTCCGCTCTTGCTGTGGATTTAGCCGGATACCGTATTGCTCCTTGAATCTGAGATAACTTTCATTTGTGATTTCATCGGTCTTTTTCGGGGGAGGACAAACGCCATTGACCAGTCCCGTGTACTCCAGAAAGTCATTTTTACTCATTGGCAGAGTGGATGAGAAAGATTCAAATCCCGCTTCGGAGACATCAGTCACTTGAACAATACAGCCCGTGTCGCTGCTCGAAATCTGAAAGAAGAGATCCACGCATCCGGTTTTCACATCATAACTGTTAAACACTTTTTTGGGGTTGATCCATCGGAAGGATAATCCCTCACAAGACTTCTCATAGGAAAGATGACCGCTTTCCATGATATCCGTGAGATCAAACAGCCAGATGACTTTATAATTCAGATTGAAATAAAAATTGTTCCTGTCATTAAACACGTTCACAGACATAACACTGTGCTGAAATTCTATGACCGTTCTCCCGATCAGAGCATCGGCACGGTGTTTTGTTTCGCCGAGGGCGAGTTTGACCTCTTGATTTTCCTTCGGAAAGCGCATCTGCCATTCGTTATGCCAGGGTGATACATCATAACTGTCCGCCCAAGTGTCGGAGCAGTAATGACGGGCGCTGTGTGCGAAATGATGGTGGCGAAAATCTCCTCTTTTTGTAATCATAGGAACGCCGCAGTACGGACAGTAATATGTCTTGTTGCTGTGTGTATCATCAATATAGACACGACAATCGTTTTCATCAAAAGCAAACAGCATTTTCATTCTTCCTCAAAATAGAAGAGCTGCTCAAAAGTGCATCCGAGCGCCGCACATAGCAATGCGGCGAGGTACGCCGTCGGGCAGAACTGTCCGGTTTCTATAGAACTGATGGTGTTCTTTGTCGAACCCACTTGTTCGGCAAGTTGTGTCTGTGTAAGACTCGAGGCCAATCTGAATTCCTTCAGTCTGTTTTTTAATTTCAGATGTTTGTTCATTACGCCACCAGCCCGGAAATAAAAACAAAAATAGAAAAAACGGCGATAATTGACCATACAATCCCGATGACTATGAGATATTTCTTTTTTGCCTTCGCACCCTCATACAGCGACTGCGCACCGCCCATGGTCATACCCACGGCAATCAGGCCGAAATCCAATGTGTCCTTGATAAAATACTCCAACAGGAGAAGCGCGAGCAGTACAAAAATAGAAATTAATGTTCCAAAGAGGCTGCTCTTCATAGAAATCTTGTTTTCGTATTCGCCACCCGTCTTTTCTTTTTGCGCCGCCGACAAAATTTCATCGTTTTTCATAAAACAATCTCCATTCCAAGTTTTCGATGAATTCATTATACATATTCCATGTTTTCATGTCAAGGCCCTCTCGAAAATTTTTTAGGCAACCCCGCATAAAGATTGTTGTTCAGATGCGGAGAATCCTATCTGCTACGCGCCCTATTTCATAAACGATGATACAATGAAGATAAGATATTGTATATCGGCGTGATTGATTCCCTGCTGGATGATTCACTCGCTGAAGTACAAAAAACAAACGCTCAAAAAATACGCTATGAGAATTGAATGAAAGAAGAGCTGTAAAGCTTTGACGCTTCGTGGTTTTTCCTTCAACTGACGGGTATGTCCGTCATTCGAAAAACAGCAGGCATACTACGTTTCGGTAATATGCCTGCACTGGTCAGATATAGATTTCGACGGTCACATTATCCCGGCGGTTTTTCCGCAGCTACCGACCGAATGATTCTCTGTACGCCTCGGCTTAGCCAAAACCTGCCCGGAAGCAGAAGTACAGATATATTAATGGCCGCCTTTAATGGCCGCCTGAGCCGCCGCCAGCCGCGCAATGGGCACCCGGAACGGCGAGCAGGAGACATAATCCAGCCCGATATCGTGGCAAAATTCCACCGAGGACGGATCACCGCCGTGTTCGCCGCAAATGCCGCAATGCAGCGCCGGATTTTTGGCTTTGCCCAGATCCACCGCCATCTGCATCAGCTTGCCCACGCCGTTTTGATCCAGCCGCGCAAAGGGATCGGATTCGTAGATTTTCGCCTTATAATAGGCGTCCAAGAATTTGCCGGCATCATCGCGGGAGAAGCCGAAGGTCATCTGGGTAAGATCGTTAGTTCCGAAGCAGAAGAAATCCGCTTCCTCGGCAATTTCGTCTGCGGTGAGCGCCGCGCGCGGAATCTCAATCATGGTGCCCACTTCGTAGCGCAGTTCGGCACCCGCAGCCGCAATTTCGGCATCGGCCGTCTTGACCACCACATTCTTCACAAACTTCAGCTCTTTCACGTCACCGACCAACGGAATCATAATCTCCGGAACAATATCCCATTCAGGATGACGTGCCCGAACCGCCAGAGCCGCCTTGATAATCGCCTTGGTCTGCATGGCGGCAATTTCCGGATAGGTGACCGCCAGACGGCAGCCACGATGACCCATCATGGGATTGAATTCATGCAAATCGGCAATGACCTGACGGATATACTTGGGATCCTTGTGCTGCGCTTCGGCGAGCGCCTGAATATCCGCCTCTTCCGTCGGCACAAATTCGTGCAGCGGGGGATCCAAGAACCGAATGGTCACCGGGTTGCCGCCCAGCGCCTCAAACAGCCCTTCAAAATCCGATTGCTGCATCGGCTCCAGCTTCGCCAGCGCCGCCTGACGCTCCTCTAAGGTTTCAGCGCAAATCATTTCGCGGAACGCGCCGATACGATCCGGATCAAAGAACATATGCTCCGTTCTGCAAAGCCCGATGCCTTGCGCGCCGAACGCCGCTGCCTGACGGGCGTCTTCCGGGGTATCCGCATTGGTGCGCACGGTCAGTTTCTTGTATTTGTCGGCCAATTCCATAATTCTGCCGAAATAACCGGAGTTGGGATCGGCGGGGACGGTGGGAATCAGAAAATCGTAAATATTGCCGGTGGAGCCGTCAAGTGAAAGCTCGCTGCCCTCGCGAAATTCTTTACCCGCCAAAGTGAAGCGGCGGTTTTCCTCGTCCATTTTGATGTCGCCGCAGCCGGAAACACAGCAAGTGCCCATGCCGCGCGCGACCACCGCCGCATGGGAAGTCTGCCCGCCGCGCACCGTTAAGATGCCCTGCGCGTATTTCATACCCTCAATGTCTTCGGGGGAGGTTTCCAAGCGAACCAAGATTACCTTTTCGCCGTTTTTGCCATGCGCGACCGCGTCTTCGGCGGTGAAGACCACCGTTCCGGCGGCGGCTCCGGGAGACGCCGCGATGCCTTTGCCGATGGGCTCCGCCTTTTTGAGCGCCTGCGCATCAAAAGTGGGATGCAGCAGCATATCCAGCGACTGCGCATCGATTTGCATCAGTGCTTCTTCTTCGGTGATCATGCCCTCGTCGATTAAATCACAGGCGATTTTGATGGCGGCAGCAGCGGTACGCTTACCGTTTCTCGTTTGCAGCATAAAAAGTTTGCCGTCCTCGATGGTAAACTCCATATCCTGCATATCACGATAGTGGTTTTCCAGCAATTGGCAAACACCCAAAAACTCCTCGTACACATCGGGGAGTACTTCCTTCATCTTGGCGATAGGCATCGGGGTGCGTACACCGGCGACCACATCTTCGCCTTGCGCATTCATTAAAAATTCGCCCATCAGGCCCTTTTCACCGGTTGCCGGGTTGCGGGTAAAGGCCACACCGGTGCCGGAGGTATCGCCCATATTGCCAAACGCCATCATCTGCACGTTGACGGCCGTCCCCCAAGAATAGGGAATATTGTGATCCATGCGGTACACGTTTGCCCGCGGATTGTCCCATGAGCGGAATACCGCTTTGATGGCTTCCATAAGCTGTACTTTGGGATCATCCGGGAAATCGGCGCCCAATTGTTTTTTGTATTCCGCCTTGAACTGATCGGCCAGTTCATGCAAATCGTCGGCGGTTAAATCGACGTCGTAGGTCACGCCCTTCTTTTCTTTCATGGCGTCGATAAGTTTTTCAAAATACTTTTTGCCGACTTCCATCACCACGTCCGAGAACATCTGGATAAACCGGCGATAGCAGTCCCACGCCCAGCGAGGATTTCCGGATTTTTCGGCAAGAACGCCCACCACCTGTTCGTTTAATCCCAGATTGAGGATGGTGTCCATCATACCGGGCATGGACGCACGCGCGCCCGAACGCACGGAAACCAGCAGCGGGTTTTGAGGGTCGCCGAAACGCTTGCCGGATTTTTCCTCTAACTGCGCAAGGCCTTCGGCAATCTGCTCGCGGATATCCTCCGCGATCTGCCCACCATCTTCATAATACCGCGTGCAGGCTTCGGTAGTCACCGTAAAGCCGAACGGAACCGGGAGCCCAAGGCGGGTCATTTCCGCGAGATTCGCACCCTTTCCGCCCAGAAGTTCCCGCATGGAACCGTTTCCTTCGTTAAATGCATAGACATACTTTTGACTCATAGGGTCATCCTCCTTGCCATGTTTCTCCTCACTCAAAGGCATACGCGCTAATCCGCCGCACAAAAGCAGAAAAAAGATACGCAGACGGCAGGGCCGCGCAAAAGCCGCGCCTAAGCGGTTTGCCACAAAACAAGACAGCCGTTTTTTCGGAAAATGCCGTGAAACACCGCGATTTTCCAAACGTCGACGGTTAATCAGGTTGATTATACCAGATATGGGCGCGCTTTCCAAGTCTTACTTGTGAATTTTTTGAAAAATCCACAAAATTTTTTCGATCTTTTTATGTACCGGCCCGGATTTATTCTTCCTCCGGTTTCAAAAATCCCTGCTCAAACGCGCCGGGGAACTGAAATTTTTTCTCCGTATTCTGAAATATCACGGTAATATATCCGCCATTGATTTCTTTCACCGTTCCCCTGCCAAACGCCTTGTGCGAAACAACGGTTCCGGCGTGAATCTTTTCGGTGTCTGTATGAACGGCCGGTTTCCTTTCCGGCGCGGCTGTTGCCGCCGGAGGCACAAAGAAAGGCCGGTATGTCGGGATTTGGCGGCGAAACGGCTGCGCTTTCGCAACCGGCGGCCTTTGCGCGCCCGGCGTTTCGGAGCCAGACGGCTCCCTCGGTTCCGCGACCTCATCCGGAAATGCTTCCTCATCTCCCAAATCGCCGCCGTCGGGCGCATACGCCGGCGTTTGCGGAAGATCATCCTCCCGCGGCTCGTCCGCGCGCATGGAATCGGCAAGCTGCCCCGCCATCGCGTCATAATCCTCGCGGGAGATAACCGTGCTGTACAGTCCGACATCCTCGCCGATATGTTTGTCCACGCCGGTATAGACAAGGCTTGCGTCCTCGTACCGCTTGAATTTGTAAACCGCGTCGTTCATCATTGCTTCGTTAAACACATTGAGCGAAACGAGCAGCTCAAAATCCTTTACGGAAAGGCCGGTCACTTTCTTGAAAAGCTCCGGTTCCAGCTGCGTGATGATGTCCCGCAAGCTGTATTCCCGGTA
This sequence comes from uncultured Eubacteriales bacterium, assembly GCA_964564305.1. Classification (GTDB taxonomy): domain Bacteria; phylum Bacillota; class Clostridia; order Oscillospirales; family Acutalibacteraceae; genus RGIG1959. Next base: position 19,579 of record CAZMAM010000021.1, on the reverse strand, counting down.
ATCGGTCAGGTACATGAATACGGGAATCCGGGTGGCGAACTTTATCAGCCTATCCTGAATCATCTTGCGCCTGGATTTGTATTCTTTTTCCGCTTTGGTCAGTTCCTTTTGCTGTTTGGGCGTCAGGGTCCCGCTTTCACGCTTCGCCTTCTTTACCTCGTTGGATAGGCTGATAATGGTTTGAATGTCGGTATTCAGGCTCCGAAACCCCTCAATGCGCATCAGCGCGTCCATGGCCTCCTCGCTGGCAAGCAGACGCGCCAATGTGTCGTTATCCACATTGACCAGCAGGGTGCTCTCCCAGCGCCTTGCCAAAAGCGTGGCGGACGTCCCCGCCATGGCGATATCCAGAATCTCAGCGGCGTCGACCTCACGCATGGCGCTGCCGTCATACGCCAGCACCGGCAGGAAGCGGATGAAATCGCCGACCTTCTTTTCCGGATTCCTTTCGGAAATATTCAGCCGGCAGCTGTAATCGGAAATCTGGCGCAATGCCCGGTCAAGGGCAAAGTCAAACACATAGCACTCTTTTTTGACAATTTCCCGTTCTCCGTCGTCCCTCACGATTTCCCACGGGCTTTGCACGCGGAAAGCCGCCTGAAAATACGTTTCCGGGCTTTGCATGTTGCGGAGCATGAAGATACCCGTCCACGGCTTTACGGTCACGCCGGTGACCAGTTTGCCGCAGGAGAGCGTGATGGTCTTGCTTTCCAGCGGGTCGCCCATGGACTGCCGCACGGGTTTCAGCACAGCCGCGCCGATACCGGCCTTTGTGCCGGAACAGTTGTTAATCTTGTAATCGTGATAAAAGGAATTCTGCTCTTGAGCGAGCAGGTTTTCCATCGCGTCGCAGGCGGCGATATTCGGCAGGAACCACAGCGTGTGGGAGAGAACATTTAACAGCCTTGTGTCGGCGTACGGCATGGGCGGCTTCTGCGCGCCTAATTTTAACTCATCGACAGAAGTCTCCAAATACGACCCGCGAATCAAATCCAGCCACTTTTGCACATAATCCTCATATTTGAAACGGGCGTCTTTGCCGGTTCCCTCCGCCGCAAAAAAGACATTCAGGTCAAATTCGTCAAACTCCCCCTGCTTGGCAATCCGCTGAATGCTCCGGGGAATTTGATAAGTCATCATCACCATGCGGGGAAGCGCCGCGTAGGGATTGAAATCCCCCGGCTTTGCCCGGTAATCCGGAAACGCCGAAAGATTCGGCCACTCCGTCTTGGCCCGCTGCTCGTCCGTATAAGTCCAGTTGTAAATCTGCTCCTCGATAAACTCTCCGGAGTTCAGCGCTTTAAAAGGCGTTCCGGACAGATAGAGATAATAGGTTGCCGTAATCGGGAGCCATGTCTCGTCGAGGGCGTTGCCGGCGTCGTACTTCGTAAGATCTTCCTCGTAGGTATCTTCATCCGGTTCAAACAGCTTTTTTGCGCTGTCTTTCCACGCGCCGAAGTGATATTCATCAAAAATCACCAAATCCCAGTTGGTGGCATGCACCCATTCGTTGTTGGCCTTGATGCCGCCGGTCTCTCTGTTTACACCAAGAAAATCCTGAAAGGAACCGAAGCAGACTATTGGCTTTGACTTGTCCGCTCTTCTAAACTGCTCATCTGTCGTCATTCCGCCCGGCGCGGCGGGGCGGGCGATAAACTGCCAGCCCTCGAAATCCACATGAGTTAAGAGGTCTTCCCGCCACGCCGTCTGCACGGCGGGCTTGAAAGTGAGGATGAGAATCTTTTTCAGCCCCATGCGCTTCGCCAGTTCGTAAGACGCGAACGTTTTGCCAAAGCGCATCTTGGCGTTCCACAGAAACTTCGGCGTCCGCCCGCTGTTTTCCTCATAAGCGGAAGCGAAGTAGCGCATGGTCTTTTCCACGGCGGCTTCCTGCTCCGGCCGCATGGAAAAAGTTTGGGTGCGGTTTTCCGCGTTTTCGGTTCCGCTTTGCACGGCGACCACGGCGGCCTGAACATCGCGGATAGAACACCGGAACCATTCGCTGCGGCCGTCACCCGCGTTGAGCCTCGGAAAGCCCTTTTTCTCCAGCACCTCGTGGACGTCGTAATCCAGAAAAACGGTGCCGTCATTGCGCATGGCGTTCCAGGAGCCCAGTATCCGGTACGGCACGCCGCCGGTATGCTCTATCTTGTCAACGCGATCCTCCACATTCCGCACGGTATAGCCGACTTTGATATATCCCTCCTGTGACGCCACCCCGATATGCTCATAGGCGTAAATCCTGGGGCTTCCTTCCGGGCGCTGAGGGAAGAAATCCTGCTCAGGCATCGGAACCGCCTCCCAAATCCATCGGTTTGATCATGGATTCGATAAAAGCAATCTCATCGTCCGTTAAACCGTATTTGGCGTAAAGTTCCTCGTCTGTCCATGGCTTGGAAAAATCTTGCCAAGGAATTAGGCGAAAATTATTTATAGAGATATTCATACCTGTAAGTGTTTGTAAAATCAAAAATCTCACAAACTTTGTTTGTAAATAAAAAAAAGTATTTTTTGCCTCTGTTTCGTCAAAGCTGGGACACGCAACCAAATAAGATTGAGAACAAATTTGACCCGGTTTTAAAATTTCCATGCGACTAAACACTCGATATTTTCCGTTGTTATCCGGATTCCCTGCGTGTTCACAAGTCAGTTTTGAAAACATAGGTTTATACATATCAATGCTTTCACTATATTTCTTAACTTGGCTTCTTGCAACATAAGACCAACCTTTACTTGTTAATAACTCGCAATCTGTTTCACTTTGTTTCTTAGGATTTCCTTGAAATGTTGATAGAAATCCATAAGGCGTTTGAGAACTACACCCACCAGCTTCAGCTAAAGTTCTCTCCTTTCGTTGTACCACCTTATGAACAATAGAAAGCGATTCATTCATTCGTATAAAAAAATCAAATTCATTTAGATTTCTCTGCACTCTACTTACTTTATGCTGTGTTATATTAATAAAATCACATAATCCATCGTAGTCTTTTTGCCAAAGAAAATAACATACCCCTCCATTGATATCTACTCCGGGAAAACAATCATTTGAATCAGTAAAATCTACTAAATTCTTAATTCTCCTATCAGTCAGCATTTTTCTTCTAAACTCATCTAATCCAACCCCCCCCGTAAACCACCTTGAAGGAATTATCATAGTGATGAATCTTGGATTCATTTTTTTTGCTTGTTCAACAAATTTTTGATATAGCGGAATTGCACCTAAACCTTTTCCCGCTTCATTAACGCTCAACTGATACGGCGGATTTGAAATAATCACATCAAACTTCATATGAAAAATATCCTCCGGTTTCGTGGTGTGTATCCATTCATAGGCGTGGGTTTCCAAACTCTCGTCGCGGTCGTATTGGCCCGGAGACGCGCCGCAGAAAACGCATCTCCCTTTTTCCCCGTCCTTTTCCTCTTTCCACCGGTGCCGGGCGCGCTTGAACCGTATGTTGCCGTCTACCGTGTCAAAGCGCGAGACGGAATAATTCCCGTTCGCCGTTTTGGAACAGTAAAGGCTGCGCCGGGAAAGATGCGCGGTGAGTTCCGTGATGGCAATCCCGTAAAGCTGCTTATGGAAAATATGGTGGAGCCGCTCTGGCAAATCCGGTATCTTCGGCTCCAGCCCTATGATTAAGCGCTTGGCAATCTCCCGCAAAAACACGCCGCTTTTGCACGCCGGGTCCAAAAATGTGGCGTCCGGATCGCTGAACAGTTCCTGCGGCAGCAGATCGAGCATGGCGTTGGCCACCTCCGGCGGGGTGAACACCTCATCGCTGGAAAGATTGGCAATGCAGGAGAGCACATCCGGATTATATGTCGTATCGTACCGGTTATTCTCCATAATCGCGCGGCCTCCTGTAATCGAAAACGGTTTGCTTCAAAAATGTCGGCTCCACTTCTCCGTCCTCATTGGCCAAAAGGTTCATCTGCCCGGTGCTGCGAACACCCTCCTCAATCTCCGCGCTTCGCATAAGCTCCGCGAAGGAGTAATCTTTTCGCTGTACCCGCGTATCGTTAAAGGGAAATGTCCACTCCGAAAACACGATGGGTTCTTCGGTGTCGCGCTGCCGGCCGTCCACGCGCATCATCGTAAGCGCGTTGCCGCAGACAATGTTGCGGCTCAGGATAAACCGGACGGCTTTTCGGCATGCTTCATCGGTTTCTTTGCCGCAGACCGCCTCGTATTCCGCGTTCCAGATATCGTAAAGCCTTTTTCGGCAGGCCTGCACGTTGTCCGAGAGCAAATCGATTCCGTAAATGCTCGCTATAGCAATCACGGACTGCCGCTCATACTCAAGGGGATCGGGGCTCTTTTTGCGCGGGGGCGTGGCGCGCTTTTTGGCGGCCGCCAGCTTGCGCCGCAAAATCTCCACAACAAAGTTCCCGTCGCCGCAGGCCGGCTCCAGAAACCGGCTGTCCACGCGCTCCGTTTCCTGTTTCACCAAATCGAGCATGGCGTTCACTTCGCGCGGGGCCGTAAACACTTCCCCGTGATCCGCTACCCGCTGCCGGGATTTAATTTGCTCGGTCATATGCCACCGCCTTTGCCGGTATGTTTCTTGCGGGCCGCCGCTTTTCTCAAAGGACGCCGCTCCTTCTTTTTTGCCGCATGGCGCAATATTTTTTGCGAAATAAACCTTTCCTGCCTTGCCGAAAAAGCAAAAAAGGAGCCTTCAAAAGGCCCCTCTTTCGCTTCATCGGTGGCAAACCCAGGCCATAATAACACATCTTGCTCCGATTTTCACGCAAACAAGGAACAGGATTTGCACAAAACACAGGCGTAAAACCGGGATGAATAAAAGCATTCGGCGCCGGGTTTATTCCTCGCCTTCTCGTTCTCGGGACCCTCTTCCAATCCATATGGTGGCGGCCGTGCGCAAAACGGCGCTGGTAATCATGCCGATTCCGACCAGCATCCACACAAAGCCCTGTTCGTAATAGGCGAGAACAGCAATGCCAAACCCGATATCGATGGCGGCAAGCAGCAGCATGCACCACCACCCGGGCTGATGAATCCGAAGCAAATCCACGGCGCTTTGCACGGCGGCGGCGCCCTGAACCAGTATCGCCAGGGCGAGCACGGCAGAAAGGAACCCCACCACTTCATCCCGCCAAATAAAAGCGCATATTCCCGCCGCAAGCAGACAAAGCCCGAATGCCAGCCCGTAACCCGACGGCTGGCCCACCGGAGTGCGAAAATAAACGATAATGCGGTACAAACCGAACACAATCACCGCCACGGCAAGCACGGCGCACATGATTGCGCGGGTCTGCTGCGGAAAAGCCAGAACCAGGATGCCCGCAAGCAAAGTGAGCATCGCCTCCGCAAGGCTTCCGCGTTTCCATTGTTTGAGCATACTGCCCCCTCCTTTTGCTTGTATATTCTTCAGGCAGCTTCGCCATTCGCGAAGCGCACAATATCCCGAATGAAGGATACCACTTTCCGGCCAAAAAAGCAAGTCTTGTTATTTGGAAAAAAGAGGTGTAAAATAGGGATAAACTAAAAAAAGCCATGCCCGCGCCGGGGCATACCCAAAAGCGTCAAAAGCGCCCGGCGTTCGGCATAGGTTGCCCGAAACGAAAGGATGAGCGGCTATGGCGGGTAAAACCGAAGCGGTGGAAGCGGTCATTCAACTGACCCGGGAAAACTGCTATTACATGAATCACGGCATTTGCTCACTTTCCCTGATTGAGGATGCGTACGTCAACCCGCCGGATCCTTTAAAAATGAACGAGCTGCTCTTCTGCCCGCGCCTGTATCGGCAGATGTGCGGGAAAGAACCGTGCCGCCTTGCCCCGGTTCCGGCGGCGAGATGCGGCTGTTCCCATGTGCAAATCTTCGGGCGGGTACAGCGCGCGTGCATTGCCGAGCGGCGCAAGCTGACGCTCCCGGTAAAATGGAAGGATGACCGGCCGCTCTGCTCCGTCTGTTCCGAAGACAGCACAAATGCCGAAGGCACCAGAATTTTACCGCTTGAAATCACCTCGGCGGAATAACGGGAGGAAACCCCATGTCTCGTGGCTTAACGGCGGAGGAAGTGCGCATCCGCCGTCGCGAGGGGAAGGTCAACACGGCGAAAACAACGGTCGCCAAGCCGATACCCCGAATTCTCTACGACAATATCTGCACCTTCTTTAATCTCTTTAATCTCATCATCGCTTTGGCGCTTATCGCGGTCGGTTCTTACCACAATCTCATGTTTTTGGGTGTGGCGATAGTCAACACGCTCGCCGGTATCATTCAGGAACTGCGGGCCAAGGCAACATTAGAGAAACTCTCGCTGCTCGCGGCGGCGAAAGCCAAAGTAATCCGGGACGGCGAAGAACGCGAAATCCCGGTTTCGGAGCTGGTTCTGGACGACTGTGTGCGCTATTCGCTGGGCGATCAGGTCGCGGTGGACACACTGGTCACCGAAGGAGAAGCGGAAGTCAACGAATCGCTCCTTACGGGAGAAGCGGACCCAATCGTCAAGCGGGCCGGGGATCACCTGCTTTCCGGCAGCTATCTGGTGAGCGGCTCCTGTACCGGCATAGCGGAACACGTCGGGGAAGACAATTATGTCGCGAAAATCACCAAAGAAGCGAAAAAGTACCGGCGGGTTCCTTCCCGCCTGATGGCGGATATTAACCGGATTATTCATTTTACCGGGCTGTTTATTCTTCCGTTCGGGGCGCTTTTGGTGTGGCGGGATTATACCCGCGCGGTTCCCTTGGTGGATTCCGTCACCTCCACCTCTGCGGCGCTTATCGGGATGATGCCGCAGGGCCTGGTGCTGCTCACCACCGTTGCGCTGATTGTCGGCGTGCTGCGGCTGGCCAAGCGGAAAACGCTGGTGCGGGAACTTTCCTGCATTGAAACGCTCTCTCGGGTGGACACGCTGTGTCTGGATAAAACCGGAACCATCACCAAAGGCGAGATGGCGGTCACTTCTCTCATTTCGCTGCACGAAGACGAGCGGGTCAACGCTTTGCTGCGCACGGCGATCGAGGCGGTGGGAGATGAAAACGCCACAGCTTTGGCGGTGAAAAATTATTTTCGCGATGTGGCGCCCCTCACCCTGAATGCGGCGGCGCGAATCCCGTTTTCCTCCGCGAGAAAATGGAGCGCGGTAGGATTTGAAGGGGTGGGATCGGTATTTTTCGGCGCCTGCGACAGGCTTTTGCCGCAAATGCCGCTGCCCGAAGACGCCCAAAAGGCCCAGCGGGAAGGCAAACGCCTGCTACTGGCGGCATACGGCGAATCCCCCGACCCAGAAACGGCCAAAGAGGCGCTGCTGCCCTTGGCGCTTTTAGTTCTGGAGGATCCCGTGCGGGAGAACGCCACGGAGATTTTACAATTTTTCCAAAACGAGGGCGTCACCCTGAAAGTCATCTCCGGCGATCACCCGCAGACCGTTTCCGCCCTGGCCGAAAGAGCCGGGGTTCCAAACGCGGACAGAGCCGTGGACGCCTCCACACTGAAAACCGATGACGAACTGGCCGCGGCGGCACAGCGGTACACGGTTTTCGGAAGGGTTCTTCCGGCGCAAAAAAAGAAACTGGTTTGCGCGCTGAAAGAAGCGGGGCATGTCGTTGCCATGACCGGGGACGGCGTAAACGACGTACCCGCGCTGAAAGAGGCGGATTGCTCGGTTGCCGTGGCGTCCGGAAGCGACGCCGCAAGACAGGTCGCGCAGGTTGTTTTGATGAATTCGGATTTTTCGTCTCTTCCGGATGTGGTGATGGAGGGCCGGCGGGTTGTCAACAGCATTACGCGAACCGCTTCGCTCTTCCTGGTCAAAACGGTGATGTCCTTTCTCATCGCGCTGTGCGCCATCTTCCTGCCGATGAGTTATCCCTTTGAACCGATTCAGTTGAGCTTAATCGGTCTGTTCGCGGAATCCTTACCGGGATTTCTGCTGACATTGGAGCCGTGCCGAGACCGGGTCAGGGACGATTTTCTGCGCACGGTGATGACCAATGCTCTGCCCAGCGGCATTCTGATAGCGGCCTTCGCGGTGGCGGTCGAGCTTTGGCTCGCTCCCTTAGCGGGCCTGGATCCGGCCCAAACCGAAACCCTTATGGTGTACATTACCGGATTTGTCTGGCTGGTACAACTGCACCGGGTCTGCCAGCCGTTCACGCATTTGCGTCGGGTACTGTGGCTGACGATGACCGTGTGCTTTTATGTATTCCAAATCCTGCTCGCCTTAGTGTTCCCCAAGCTGACGGAAATTTTCAGCTTCCTGCCTGAAGGCGTGTTTGTGCTGCCCTCCCTGCCCACGCTTTTGCTGTTTGCCGCATTGGCCGTTGTGACCTTGGCAACCGACTGGGCGCTGTATAAGCTGATTAAAAAACTAATTCTAAAAGGCGGCGCGTAAAAACCCTTTTTGCTGCATTGCTGCACGCCCCGCAAAACAAAAAACGCGCACACGCCCGCAAAAGCCCTAATGGCATGAAAATCTCCCGCCGCGATATTTTGCGGCGGGAGATTTTCGCGCACCGAACCGTTTCGAGCTGAACCCGGGTATGTTTGTTTCAGGCACCGGCCCAGACGTCATAAACGCCCCGAGTGGCGCGGTAGAAAATATATGGCGTATGGGCTTTATTCGTCCTGTTTATTTTCATCGGCAACAATCAGCCGGGAGCCATCGGTGGAAACGGCGACGTCGCCGTTGATATCGCTTCGGTGAATTTCGGCCCCCACATCCTGCAATTTTTCCACGGTGGTTTCGTGCGGATGGCCGTACGCGTTTCCGGCTCCGCAGGGAATTAAAGCCACCTCGGGATGAACGGCGCGGAGAAATTCCGAAGAAGAAGAGGTGGAGGATCCGTGATGGCCCACTTTAAGGACATTGGCGGCAACACTCCTGCCGGAGGCGAGAATCGCTTTTTCCACCGGTTCTTCCGCATCTCCCATCAGTAAAAAGGCGCAATCCCCGTAGGTTACGCGGGTAACAACGGAATAATTGTTTAAATCCTCGTATTCATCCAGCAGCGGGAAGACGGTGACCTGCGCTTCGCCCAGCGCAAAAGTTCCGCCCTCGGTGGCGTCCGTAATATCAATTTCCGTTTTTTCCTCCAGCGCATCGAGCATCCGGCGGTATGCGGCGGATGTGGGTGTGAGCGATTCCGGAACCGGCTGCAGAATAAACCGGTCGATGGGAAACGCCTGAATGACCGTGGCCATGCCGCCGATATGGTCGGCGTGGGGATGTGTGGCAATCACCATCTCAAGGCGCTGTACCCCCTGCTCACGCAAAGCGGAAACCACTTCATCAGCGGTATCCGCCTCACCGGCATCGATCAGCATAAAGTGCTCCCCCTGGCGCAGCAACAGGCAATCGGCGTTTCCGACATCGAGCATCTGCAAAGACAGGGGATGATCCGGATCCGCCGCCTGCTGCGGCTGACCGGGAAGAAAGCGGGTACCCACCACCGCCAGTACGATGATGACCGCCACCACGACCAGCGTTACGGGGGAAATCCTGCGTTTTCGTTCAGTCATGCGGCGCCTCCTCCAAAAGCTCCGTCATCATGATTTTGCACACCGTGGCAAGGCTCTTGGTTTCCAGAAAATCGGCTGTCAGCGCATATCCGCCCACACATAAATCGTGCAGCATTTCGTTTGCCACCGAAAGCCCCTCCCGGGCGGCGGCATAATCGGGAACAACGAACCACGCTTTTTGCATAATACCGCGGATACGGGTGCGCATTCCGCCGAGCAGAGGCTTTCCGCCGGACACCACCGCGGGGGGAGGAGAAGTGACCCCGCTCTGTTCGTGCCGCATTCGCCGTCCGATATCGTATGTCGCCCGGCGGGAAAAAACCAGCGCCTCCAAAAGCGAATTGCTCGCAAGCCGATTGAGCCCATGCACGCCCGTGTGCGCGCACTCCCCCGCCGCGTACAGGCGGTCTACCGTCGTATTGCTGAACAGGCCCACATCAATGCCGCCCATAAGGTAATGCTGACAGGGAAAAACGGGAATGCGGTCTTTGGTGATATCCACACCCTCCGCCAGACAACGCTCGTAAATCATCGGGAAACGGTTTTTCAGAAATTCTTCCCCTTTAAAGCGGATATCCAGCGTGAATTCCTCGCTGCCCTGACGCTCCGCCTCCCGCAAAATACTGCGGGAAACCACATCCCGGGGAGCGAGCTCGCCGCGCCCATCGTAGCGGGTCATAAAGGCTTCCCCCGCGGCATTCAGGAGCTTCGCTCCTTCCCCGCGCACCGCCTCCGAAATCAAAAAGCGCTCTCTTCCCGTTTCGGCAGCAAATGCCGTGGGATGAAACTGAACCAAATGCAGATTGCGTATCCGCGCGCCCAATTCGTATGCGAGCGTAATGCCGTCTCCGGTGGAGATAGCGGAATTTGTGGTATATTTGTACACCCGGCCGATGCCGCCGGTGCAAAGCAAACAATAGGAACACGCGATTTGCAGCGTTTGCTCACCCTGAAGCATCAGCGCCCAAAAGCCGCCCTCAACGGGCGTGAGGGAACACAGCTGCGTGTTTTCCATCAGGGTAACATTCGGCAGTTCCCGCACGGCGGCAAGCAATTTTTCGGTGATTTCCTTGCCGGTGGAATCTTTGTGATGCAAAATGCGGCGCCGGGAATGGCCGCCTTCCAAAGTCATTTGCACGCCTTGTTCGTCCCGGTCGAAATCCACCCCCAGGTGCTTCATCAGCCGCAGGACATCCTGAGGCCCTTCGGTGACCAGTATCTGTAAAGCGCGCAAATCGTTCTGGTACCCGCCCGCAATCAGCGTATCCGCAATATGCAGGCGAAAATCGTCGTGTTCGGTATCCACCACCGCGGCCACGCCGCCCTGCGCCAAATAGCTGTTGCACAGGGTCTGCTCCCGCTTGGCAATCACCAGCACCCGCACATCCAGCTGAAAATTCAGCGCTGCGTAAAGCCCCGCGATACCGCTGCCGACCACCAGCACATCGTATTCATTCGTCATGACAAATCCCTCACGAAAGCAGCGCCTTTGCCGCCGTGAACAGATTTTGCACCGATTCATCCGCCAAAGCGGCATTGGTTCCCGTCGCGGTGACATAGACTTTTATCTTCGGTTCGGTTCCGGACGGGCGGATAATGAGCCCCGCGTTTCCCGCAAGCCCGAAAGAAAGCACATTGGATTTCGGAAGAGAGAGAACCGTCTCTTCCCCGGTGCGGGTATCGACGGACCGGCCGCTGAGATAATCGGAAAAGGAAACAACCGAAAGCCCCGCTATCTCCTTTGGCGGATCGGTGCGCAAGGCCTGCATAATGGCATTCATCGCCACTATGCCCTGCTCTCCCTCAAACGCCTGATTGAGCAGGCGGTGACGGTATACGCCGTGCACGCGGTACAGTTCTTCCAAAACATCCGTAAGGCTCTTGCCCTGCGATTTATAAAACGCCGTCATTTCGCAAATCAGCATAGAGGCGACCACCGCGTCTTTGTCGCGCACATAAGTTCCGGCAAGATACCCGTAACTCTCTTCAAAACCCATAACAAAACGGTTTTCTTCTCCGGCCGCTTCCAGCAAGCCAATCTGCTCGCCGATATACTTAAACCCGGTAAGCACCTCAATCATCTCGCAGCCGTACGATTTCGCGATGGTGCCGGCGAGACCGGACGTCACAATGGTTTTGACCGCGACCGGATGTCCAGGTAAAGACCCGTTCTTTTCGCGCTCGCGCAAAAGATAATCCAGCAACAGACAACCGACTTCGTTGCCCGTCATTAAAGTATATTCCCCGCCGTTTTTCACCGCGATACCCACCCGGTCGCAATCCGGGTCCGTTGCGAGAAGCAAATCGGCGGGATGGTCTTTTGCCAAATCCATCGCCAGGGTGAACGCTTCCCGGATTTCCGGATTGGGATACGGATCGGTGGGAAACCGGCCGTCGGGCAATTCCTGCTGCGGCACCACGGTCAGGTCTTTTACTCCGGTGCGGGAGAGCACCGTGCGCACGGGTATATTCCCGGTTCCGTTGAGCGGGGTATAGATAACCGACAGCCCCGCTTCGGAGCATACGCCCGGATGCACCTGCTGCGCGGTCACACAGACATAATATTCCTCCAGCACCGTTTCCGGCACCGGCATAAGCAAGCCCTGTTCCCTTGCCTTTTCTCCCGAAACCGTTTTGACGTCCTCAAAAATATCCAGCGCTTCTATGCACGCGGTAACCTCGGAGGCGTCATGATCGGTCATCTGGCATCCGTCCGGCCCGTAGCACTTGTACCCGTTATACTGCGCGGGATTGTGCGAAGCGGTCACCATAATGCCCGCTTGGCAGGAAAGCCGCCGAACCGTGAACGAGAGCACCGGAGTAGGTTCGAGCCGGTCAAAAAGATAAACCGCAACGCCGTTTGCGGCCAGCGTTTTGGCCGCCTCTTCGGCGAACAAATCCGATTTGATTCGAGAATCAAACGAAATGGCGACCTTTGCATGTGCATACCGGGCATTCAGATAATCCGCCAGCCCTTGGGTGGCACGGCGTACCGTGTAGATATTCATGCGATTGGTGCCCGCTCCGATAATTCCGCGCAATCCCCCGGTACCGAAAGCAAGGTCACGGTAAAAGCGTTCGCGGATTTCCTCGTCCTTACCCTGAATGGCGGCAAGTTCCTCGGAAAGATCTCTGTCCTCCGTTGCTTTTTCGCGCCACAGCGCCCATATTTCACCGACCTGCATGATAAACCTCCCTTTCACAGCATGTACTCAAAGCGCCCAAAAATTTTACCAAAACGCCGCGCACAGATTTCCGCAGCACAGGCGCACGGCCGATGCCTCTTTTTCAAAGCAAAACCGGCCAAACCGCCGGGCAAAATCACCAAACCGAAACTGCCGGCTTTGCCGAAAGCCCGCTGCCGTGCTTGAAGCCCCGCAGCCTTTGCGCGGCCCTATCCGCTAATATATCATACACCAGAAAAGGGGGAAAATGCAAGACACGAAGTGCGGTTGAAAAGAAAATTTGCATATTTTTCAATGAGAAACAACTTGGCGGTATAGAATAAAATTTGGGCCAAGCGCGGGCGAAAAATGCCGGGCGCGGGATTTGACAACGGTTCGTTCTTGCGGTATACTGAACAGGAAGCCGGCGCGCTTTGCGCGGCGCGCGTTTTGCAAGTGGGAGGCACGGCGATGGTCGCCATTTTGGATTACGGATCGGGCAACCTGACCAGCGTAAAGACCGCTTTGGACCGGCTCGGGGAGCCGTCGGAGGTCACTTCCCGCGCCGATGAGGCCATGGCGGCGGATGCGCTGATTTTGCCGGGAGTCGGCGCGTTTTCGCAGGCGATGGCCGCCCTTCGAAACAGCGGACTTGCCGGGGCGCTGCAAGCGGCCAAAGAAACCGGCAAGCCGATTCTGGGTATCTGTCTGGGGATGCAGGCGCTTTTTGACGGCAGCGAAGAGGGCCCCGGCACAAAGGGGCTGGGGTTTATTCCCGGAACGGTGCGAAAACTGCCCGGCGGAACCAATCCTTTTTCGGGGCGGCCTTTGAAGATTCCCCATATGGGTTGGAACACATTGCGTTTTACCGGCCCAAACCCGCTGCAAAACGGTCTGCCGGACGGCGCGTACGTGTATTTTGTGCATTCCTACGCCTGCTGCCCCGAAGACGAACGGGATATTCTGGCGGTTTGCGAATACGGCGTCCGGTTTTGCGCGGCGGTGCGCCGGGGTTCGGTATTCGGCACACAGTTCCACCCGGAAAAATCGGGAAAAACAGGCGAACGGGTGCTTGCGGGCTTTTTAGATTATGTCAAGCGGGGCAATCGGTAATGCTGGCCAAAAGGATTATTCCCTGCCTGGATATTAAAGACGGCAGGGTGGTGAAGGGAATCAACTTTGTTTCGCTTCGGGACGCCGGGGATCCGGCGGAAATCGCCGCGGCTTATTCCGAATCCGGGGCCGATGAAGTGGTTTTTCTGGATATCACCGCGTCTCACGAAAAGCGGGAAACCGTGCGTTCCCTTGCCCGGCGCGTATCCCGTGAGCTATCTATTCCCTTCACGGTGGGAGGAGGCATACGCACCTGCGAGGATATCCGCGCGGTGCTTTTGGCGGGAGCGGATAAAGTTTCCCTGAATTCCGCCGCCATTGAACGGCCGGAACTGGTTCGGGAGGCCGCGGCGCAATTCGGGAGCCAGTGCGTTGTGGCGGCAATCGACGCCAAGCGCGGCCCCGGAGGATTTACAGTCTACCAGTACGGAGGACGTGTGAATACCGGAATCGACGCCGTGCAATGGGCCAAACGAATGGAAAATCTCGGGGCCGGGGAAATTTTGCTCACCAGTATGGATGCGGACGGAACCCGCTCGGGGTACGATTTGGAACTGACCTCCGCCGTTTCCCGGGCGGTTTTGGTTCCGGTGATTGCATCGGGCGGAGCGGGCACCATGGAACATTTTCGGCAGGCGCTTACCGAAGGCGGGGCGGACGCCGCGCTGGCCGCGTCCCTGTTTCACTATCATGAAATCGATATTCTGGCGTTAAAGCGTTATTTGCAAAGCGTACGGGTTCCGGTTCGGCTGTAAAATGGCGCTGTGTTGCGGAAAGGCGGAAAATTGTGGCGAAATATATCTTTGTAACCGGCGGCGTAGTCTCCGGGCTGGGCAAGGGCATAACCGCCGCGTCGTTAGGGCGGCTGCTCAAATGTCGCGGCCTTTCGGTTTCGGTCAAAAAATTGGATCCGTATCTGAACGTGGATCCGGGAACCATGAACCCCATTCAGCACGGAGAAGTGTTCGTCACCGCGGACGGTGCGGAGACCGATCTGGATTTGGGGCATTACGAACGGTTTATCGACGTCAATCTTTCGCAAAATTCGTCCATTACATCCGGCAAGGTGTATTGGCATGTGCTGCAAAAAGAGCGGCAGGGCGATTACGACGGCGGAACGGTTCAGGTTATTCCCCACATCACCGATGAAATCAAGCGCCGCTGCGCGCTGGACGAGGACAAATACGATGTCCATATTTTGGAAATCGGCGGTACGGTAGGAGATATCGAGGGCCTTCCGTTTTTAGAGGCAATCCGCCAGTTTTCGGTGGAACACGGCCGGCACAACTGCCTGTTTGTGCATGTGACACTCGTTCCGTATCTGTCGGCTTCTCAGGAAATGAAGACCAAACCGACTCAGCATTCGGTCAAAGAACTGCTTTCGCTGGGCATTCAGCCGGATATCATCATTGCCCGCACGGAACATGCCCTGACCGATGACTTAAAGCGCAAAATCGCGCTTTTTTGCAACGTCAAGCCGGATTGCGTCATTCAAAACCGCGATGTACCCATTTTATATGAAGCTCCGGTCGCGTTGGAAGACGAGGGACTGAGCGAAATAGTCTGCCGCGAACTGGGGCTGAAGACGGAAAAGCCGGATTTACGGGAATGGAATACCATGCTCGACCGGCTGCGCCATCTTTCCGGATCGGTTACGGTGGCCCTTGTCGGCAAATATGTCGCGCTGCACGATGCGTATCTCTCCGTAGCCGAAGCGCTGAAACACGGCGGAATTTCCTCCGACGTCACGGTGCATATCGACTGGGTGGATTCCGAACAGTTAACCGGGGAAAATGCCGCCAATCGCCTGAAAGACGCGGACGCCGTTTTGGTTCCGGGCGGATTCGGCAGCAGAGGAATTGACGGCATGATTGCGGCGGCCCGGTATGCGCGGGAAAATCAAATACCGTATTTGGGCATTTGTCTGGGTATGCAAATCGCGGTGGTGGAGTTTGCCAGGGATGTACTGGGCTTCGCGGACGCGCACAGCACCGAGATACTGCCCGCCACCGCTCACCCGGTAATCGATCTGATGCCGGATCAGCGCGAAATTGCGCAGCGGGGAGGAACCATGCGGCTCGGTCAGTACCCGTGCGTGCTGGATACCCGTTCCAAAGCCTATGCGGCTTACGGTGAGGAGCGCATCAACGAACGCCACCGTCACCGGTATGAATTTAACAACGATTACCGCGATCAGATGGAATCCCACGGTATGTTGCTGGCGGGCATTTCCCCGGACAAGCGCATTGTGGAAATGGTGGAGCTTCCCGACCATCCGTGGTTTGTCGCCTGTCAGTTTCATCCCGAATTTCAATCCCGTCCCAACCGTCCGCATCCGCTGTTCACCGGTTTGGTCGCCGCGGCGAAAAAGCGCCGGGAGCAGCGACAATGACTTTTTGCGGGCTTTCCCTGCGGCGCACGGCGGTTATGGGTATTCTCAACGTTACGCCGGACAGCTTTTACGACGGGGACAAATATTTTTCCGAAGACGCGGCGCTTGACCGCGCCGTAGAAATCGAGCGGGAAGGGGCCGCCATTCTGGATATCGGCGCGCAGTCCACCCGCCCTGGGCATACACCGCTGGGAGAAGAAGAGGAATGGAACCGGCTGTCGCCAGTCATGCAAACCGTGCCTAGGCATATCAACATTCCCGTTTCCGTGGATACCTTTTTCCCCGCTGTCGCCGAAAAGGCGATGGAGCGCGGCGCCGCCATCATCAACGACGTCTCCGGAAATCTGAACGGCGAAATGCTGCCGCTTGCCGCCAAAACCGGAGCGGGGCTGATTGTTACCTTTGCGGGCGCAAAAGACAGGGAAATGGACGCCGAAGAGGCGGTTGACAGTGCCCGCGCGTTTTTCGCCCGGGCCGTTTCGGCCGCTTTACGGGCCGGTCTGCCGCTTGAACGCCTGTGTCTGGATATCGGAATCGGATTCGGCAAAACCCGTGCCGCGGATATTGCGATGATTGCCCGCCTGCCGGAGATTACGGACGGATTACCCAAGGTAGCCATCCTTTGCGGCGCGTCACGCAAGCGGGTAGTCGCCGCTTACGGCGGCAATGGCTCGCCGCAGCAGCGCCTGTCGGGCACCGTTGCCCTGCATACTCTGGCACAGTTTAACGGAGCGCGGATCATTCGCGCGCACGACGTCGCGCAGGCGGTTCAGGCGGCCTCGGTGACGGACGCCGTCATCACGGAAAATCAGCCGGCTTTTCCGAGAAATGACCCTGTACAAAGCGGCGAAAATCATCACTTTTTTTAGGCCACACCGAACAAAGACCATCCGCCCGAATCGCCCATCCGCATGAAAATCTTTATACGGTATATACGGTATTGCCTTAAGCAAAAACGAACCCGTTTTTCGGAAAATCCGGAAAACGGGTTTTGATTTTCGGCTTTATCAAGGCCTGCTTTTATTCATCGGTCTGTTCACGGTTATCCGTGAATTTCGCGCCCGACGTCGCAACAATGTCTCCCGCGGCGGTCACGAAAACGGCTTCGGTATCCGGCAAGGATTCAATAAGCGCTTTGGCCTCGTTCAGACCCATCACAAAGCAGGCGGTAGAGAGCGCGTCCGCTTCCACCGAACGGGGGGAGAGCACGGTGACCGAAAGCAAATCGTTATCCACCGGAACGCCGGTTCTCGGATCCACAATATGGGAATACAAGACATCCCCCACTTGGTAACCGCGTTCATACGAGCCCGAAGTGACCACCGACATATTGCTGGCTTCCACGGAACCAATCAATTTCTGCGAATCGCGCGGATCCACAATGCCGACGCGAAACGGCTGCCCGTCCGGGTGGGTACCGACCGTCAGAATATTTCCGCCCAAATCGATAAGCGCGCTGTTGCTGCCGCCCTCTTTGAGAATAACGGCCAGTTCGTCCGCTATTTGCCCTTTGGCAATCCCGCCCAAATCGATTCCGCTTTTGGGAAACGGCAGCGTGACCGTGTTTTCGTCCACCGCCACGGTTCCCCTTAAAGCGGCGGCAACGGAAAGAGCCTCCTCGGACGGAAGCGCGCCGCTTTCCTGCGCCGCTGCCCACAAATCCAAAATCGGCGCAACGGTAATATCGAAAGCGCCGTCGGTTTTTTCGGTAAATTCCGCAGCGGTGCGTACCAGCTGCGCCGTATCGGCGCTGATTTCCACCGGCTGTCCGGCGGCGGCGTTGATTTTGGAAACATCGCTGTCCTCCAATGTGCGCGACCACAGTTCTTCCCGCTGCTGAATGTGGGTCATACAGGTGTCCAGCAAAAAAGTATTTTCGTTATCGTAAATGGCGACCCGAACCGTTGTATCCAGATAACTCGCGGATTGAGAGATGGGCAGCCGGCTGCATCCGCAAAGCGATAGGCACAACGCAAGCGCGAGAACCAAGATACCGACACGTTTCACATGATCTCCCCTTTTCATTTTCCGCGATGCTCCGCTAAAAGCTGCTTGATTTTCGCATGCGGATCGATAATGGTGCTGACAGAAACATCGCGGTTGAGCGCAGCGATAAAATATGAGACATATTTGGAAACGTCTACTTCGTGGAACCATTTTCTTTGGAGCAGCTGAGGCGTGCGATAAGTCAGGTTGGTGCCGAATACGCCGTTGAGAATACCCGCATCTACCGCTTTATCGAAATTATCCAGCCCGTTTGCAAACAGCGCGTATGTCGCGTACGCGTAGATGCGGTTGGCCCGGCGTTTTTTCAATTCGTAGGCGATATCCAGCATGGATTCGCCCGAACTGATAATATCGTCCGCAATAAAGACATCTTTGCCCTCAACCGGCTTGCCCAGATATTCGTGCGCGACAATCGGGTTGCGCCCGTTGATGACAGTGGAAAAATCCCGGCGTTTGTAAAACATCCCGAGATCTACTTCCATCACCGAGGCGTAGTACATATTGCGGCTCATGGCGCCCTCATCCGGGGAAATGACCATTAAATGGTCCCGGTTGGGAATAATATCCGGTACCGCGCGAAAAAGCGCTTTCAGCACCTGGTAGGAGGGAATGATGTTGTCAAATCCCGTTAAGGGAATCGCGTTGCACACCCTCGGATCGTGCGCGTCGAATGTGACGATATTGGATACGCCCATGGCGGTGAGTTCCTGAAGCGCGTTGGCGCAATCCAGCGATTCGCGGTAATTGCGCCGGTGCTGCCGCCCGCCGTAGAGAATGGGCATCACCACATTAATGCGGTGCGCCTTTCCGCTGGCGGCTTGAATAATTCGCTTGAGATCCTGATAATGGTCGTCGGGAGACATTCGGTTGGTATACCCGAAAAGATCGTAGTGACAACTGTAATTGCCGACGTCTACCAGAATGTATAAATCATCCCCGCGAATAGACGATTTGATCATGCCCTTGCTGTCTCCGGACGAAAAACGCGGGCAATGCGCCTCCACCAAAAAGGTATCCTGTTCTTCGGCGGTGCCTCTTGCCCACTTTGTCAGATAATGATTGATTTTATTGCCCAGTTCTTCCGCGGACTGTAACGCGATAATGCGCAGCGGCGCGACTTGCTTCTCCTCGGCAAACAGCTTCGCAGCCGTCATGGAATCCGTCATGGTATTTGCCTCCCAAAAGCGGTCAGGGGTGTCGGCCTACCCAATGATTATATCATTTTTTCTGCCCGGTTGCAACGATGCGCCGCGGGGAAGACTCAAAAATTTTCCGCGCGAAAAGGGTAGAAAAATGTGAAAAGAGCCGGAAAATCGGGTTTCTTTGCGTATTTTCGAAAAATTTCGCATGCGGCTAAACTTAAGGCAACACCGCATAATAAGCAAATTCTCGTCCTGAATCGATGAATGC
>CAZMAM010000020.1:0-28377 GCA_964564305.1 uncultured Eubacteriales bacterium | reverse complement strand
ATACACGCATTCATCGATTCAGGACGAGAATTTGCTTATTATGCGGTGTTGCCTTTAGGAAAATCCGAATCATGCGAGCCGCCCGGCAGGCGCCCGAGTAAGCGCAACAAGGCCGCATTGCACGGCGCAGATAAGAGGGACACGAACCGAAAAAAAACGGTCGCGCTATGCGCGGCCGTTTTCCGTGGAGCTGGCAGACGGATTCGAACCCCCGACCTGCTGATTACAAATCAGCTGCTCTACCTGCTGAGCTATGCCAGCCTGTGTCGGTTGGTGTAAGGCAGTATACCATATCGCGCAAAAGCTGTCAAGCTTCCCGGCAGGCGCGAGAAATTCCCCCGCCAAACGGTTGACAGAGAGAAAAAGCGGTGGTATACTAAACAGGTATTTGGGAAGGAAATCGAGGTAGGAAACCCGGGCAAGCCAGGCAAAAGTGTTGTTTCATTTCTCTGTTCACCGAATTTTTTCGTTTTTTTCTATGCGAGTGTGCTGGAACAGGCAGACAGGCACGTTTGAGGGGCGTGTGCCAAATGGCGTACGGGTTCAAGTCCCGTCACTCGCACCATAAGAGACCGCATATACAGGGTTTCTCAGAATTTCGTGCAGAAATCATGTAAAACAGGCACCAAAAAGCACCCTCCGGTAAAAGGTTACACGCCATTGCCGGAGGGTGCTTTTTGTCAAAAATTTGCTAAAAATTCTGCTCTGTCTTACAAATGAAAAGCACTAACAACGATATTGGAGCTTTCCGCGCAAAACAGAAAGTGGATCACCGGGACGGTATTTCCACAATTTCACGCTTTTTTAACGTTTTTGGCGGTTATTCCCGCACTTCGCTCACTGTGCCCAGTGAAGGCAGCGATGTCCGCAAAACGCCGGCTAGCGCGTTGCTGGCGGACGATTCCATGATATCGGCGATGGATTTGGCCGCGTGCGGCGGGATAATCCGCCGCTGATTTTCCCGCATGGTCTTTCGGTTTGCGGGATCCAGCAGCATATCGCAGGCGCTGCACAGGTTCTTTTTGGGCGAAGAGGCGGAATAAGCCATGCCGTGGACGGCAAAGAAATCCCGGTTTCGGGTTTCGCAACCGGGAATCGGCGCCAGGTGAATGAGCGCCGTGCCCCCGACGGCCGCTTCAGTGGAGGAAAGCCCGCCCGGTTTAGATAAAAACAAATCGCACGCCCGCATATACACGGCCATTTGCGACGTAAACTCCAGCAGTTGGCATTTGTCCGCGTATGCACGCTCCAGCCGCCGGTACAGCGCCTTATTGTTCCCGCAGACGACGATTAACTGCGCGCTTTCCCCGTAGTGACCCAAAATAAGCGGGATAATCTGTTCAATCTGCCCCGCGCCGATGCTGCCTCCCGCCAAAAGAATAACGAGCTTTTCCGGATCGATGCCCAAAAGCCTTCTGGCTTCCTCTTTGGCAAGGGGTTCGGCGTACGCTTCGCTCACCGGAATGCCGAGCGGATAGAGTTTCTGAGCGGGAATGCCTCTTTGGGCAAATTCGTCCGTCAGCTGCGCGCAGGGAATCACATAAGCGTCGCATTCGGTTTCTTCGGTAAAGGGAATGCAGGTGTAATCGGTCGCGATATAAACCGTTGGCGGCAGTGAACCGCCGCACCGCTTCATATTGGTGAGAATTTCCGCGGGAAACAGGTGGGTGGAGGCGATTACATCAAAATGCCTCTCGTCTATCCACCGCTGAAGAACCGGCGCCATCAGCCGGTTGACGTGATAAACCGGGGAGCGCACGGGCAGATAGCGGTAAGCGTTGCCGATTTCGTAAACCACCCCAAAAGCGGAAGGCGCCTTTTGCGCGAGCATAATATAGGCGTTGTTGACAAGATCCGCGACTTTTTCCCCTTTGAGCAAATACGGATTGAGCGTCTGAACGCGGTGCCCGCGGGACGTCAGTTCCTGCTGTACCGCGGCGCAGGCGCTGTTGTGTCCGCCGCCGGTTCCGCAAGTGAGAATCAGCGCATCCACAACAGCTTCACCTCACATTTCCGGCGCTTTTCTTTGCTGAATAACAGTTTCAGGCAGACCGCCCCCGCTATTCCCGCAAATCCGGCCCAAACCGGCCAAGCCACCCGGAATACCGCCATCAGCAAAACGGTGAGCGGAAAAGCGACCAGCGTGCGGTAAAAGTGGGGCGATACGCGCAGCACCAAGGAGAGCATGAGGAACACGCCGGCCAAGATCGCCACCGGCTGAAAATACGGCAGCAATCCCAGCAGGCATCCAAAGGAGGTGGCCACTCCCTTCCCGCCGCGAAAGCGGTGAAACAGGGAGAATATATGCCCCAGCACCGGCGCCGCGAGAACCGGCGCCAAACCCCATTGCGGGGATAGCGCGGCAAGCCGCAGGTAAAGAAAAACCGGCAAAAATCCTTTGAGCAAATCTCCGATCAGGGTGAGCGTTCCGCACCAAAACCCGCCGTACAGATAAGCGTTTGCCGTTCCGGGGTTGCGATCCTCGCTTTGGAGGCAGGCGCCTTTTTTATGAAAAAGCGCCGTAAAAATATCGGCAAACAATACGCTGCCGCAAAGATATCCCAGCGCCGTAAACAAAAAGGCCATTATGCCGCCTCCCTTCTCCCCCGGCCGAAAAATCCCAATATAATCGGGAAAATCCCCGCGCGGTATGTATTTGTTAACGGGTTGTTCATATTATACGGGAAAAAACCCGTTTTGTAAAGACAATACCGCACAAAGATTGCCGTGCCCCGTCGTGCAAAAAAGCGGCAGGCGAAAGGCGCAGGATGAAAGCTTTCCCTTGTGCGGTGTTGCCTGAAACCGTTTTATCCGTGTGCCGCTTTTTTTGCGGCATACCGCCGGGCCAGCCACCACAGCAAAGCCGCGGTAAACACCAGCAAACTGATAAACTGCGAAGTGGAGAGCGCCCCGCCAAAGAGGAACCCGCGGATATCATCGCCGCGCAGGAATTCATCGAAAAACCGCAAAACAGCGTAGCAAATCAGATAAAGCGGAAGCAGATACCCGCACATCGGGTGAGACGGTGTGCCTGCGGTCTGCCCTTTCAGACGGGGACCCCAAATTTTCACATACCATGTTTGCAGAAAAAGAAAAATCAGCAATTCCCCGGCCGATTCCAGCAGCTGTACCGGAAACCGCCTCACGCCGTTGAGTGTGGGAACATAGGGATTGCCGTACACGGTAAAACCGATCGGGGATTCAATGCCGTAGCAGCATCCGCCGCAAAAACAGCCGATGCGGGAGATGGCGTGAAAGAGCGGAATCAAAGGGGCAGCGGTGTCCACAAACGCCGTTGTGTCGAGCTTTTTGATGCGCAAAAAAAACATTCCCGCCAGCAGAGCGCCAAACAGCCCCCCGTAATAGACCAAGCCGCCGAACATTTGCGAAAGCACGGCGAAGCCTTCCCGAAGGGAACGGCTTTGAAACAATTCCGGCAGCAGATCCAGGCGGGTGACGGCATACAGTATACTGCCACCCAATAACGCGCCGCCCGCCGCAATCAGCAGCATTGCAATCGCATCGTTGTCGTCGTACCCCAAACGGCGGATTCTCCGGCAGTATATCACTCCAACGAGCATTCCCGCGGCCGCCGCGATGACGGCGTACATCGAAATGGTGTTACCAAACAGGGTAAAAGTCGGAAACACAGCAAGCCCCCCCTAAGCTAAAGGCAAAGAAAACGAAAAAAGTCTGCGGCAAAAAACTGCCGCAGACCTTGTGGTTCCGGGACATCCTGTTGTGAAAGGAGCGACGGTGAAATCAGGAAAACACACAGGACACACAGCTGCAGGCGGCGTCGCATACCAACCCCAATATGGCGCCGACGACCCCTAAGATACCCAGTATCAAACCGGCTGTAGCCATTCCGGACGCCGATCCGCGCGCTTCCGTGGATTTTTTGCGGCCGATGAAGCCGAACACCAAACCGAGAATGGCCAGCACCGTGGTAAAATACTTGACAACCGGGATAAATCCGCCCACGATGCCGAGAATACCGCAAACCAGCGCGGCAATCGAAAAACCTTGCCCGTCATCCAGCGGCGGCTGCTGTTGGGGCACTTGCCAAGGCGCGCCCCCTTGCGGTGCCGTCCCGGAAACGGGCAGCACGGGCTGCGGTGTGTCAGGCACAGGTTGTGGCGTATCCGGCACAGGCTGCGGCGCGTTCTGTGCGGATTCCTGCGCGTCCGGCACAGGCTGCGAGGCATCCGACGCAGCCTGCTGTGTGGCTTCAGCTTGCGTGGGCTGCGGAGCGGGAGCGGGCTGCGAGCCCTGATTTTGATTTTGATTTTGTTCCATATCCATACCGGATATCCTCCTTATATCCCGCCGGACAGCCGGCGGACTCAATTTGAGCATACGCGTGCCCTTAAAAAGCGCAAAACAAAATGATGCACAACGCGCTTAGTATACCAAGAATGTTTTGGGATGTCAAGCATTTGCCCGTCGGAAAACCTGCCGCGTGTACGCTTTTCGGCCCGCCGCAGAAGACAATGTACCAAAATACAGAAAACGGCGCCAAAAAAAGCAATACCGCCGCGAACAGAAAGACCATTCGCGGCGGCGTGGTCCGCCCGGAGGGATTCGAACCCCCGTCCTTTGGAATCGGAATCCACTGCGATATCCAGCTTCGCCACGGGCGGATAAAGCGCTTTTGCTTTATGGCATACCTTTACGGCACATTTTCGACACGGCTAATTATACCGCTTTGCGGCCCTGTTTGCAAGAAAAATTTTGTGTGCTCTGCCGCGGAAAGCGAACAACAAACCGAGTGTTTGCTTTGCAATCGGTTTTTGACGTTCGCCGATTACACTTCCGGTTGGCGGGCGATAACGCGCCCGGCAAATTCCGCGGCGGCCTTGGTATCCTCCTCATTCGGTCTTCCCTTGTGCAGGAACAGAAACGACCCGCGGCAGAAAAATTCTTCCTGTTCCAAAGGAATATTCTTTTTGGCGAGCAGCGGCTCCACATATTTTCGCACGGAAGGAATCATTGCCGAGGTGCCGCACAGCACCGCTTTGCCCACTTTGACCGTAATTCCTCCGATAAACGTTTTAACCGCATCGTCTATGTCGAACCCGTACGGAGAAACGCAGAGAAAGAGGATATCCGTATCCTCCTCAAGGGGTTCAAACACCGTTTTTGCCGAAACACCGGCCTTCTCGGCAACGGCCTTGGCAATTTTTTTGGTATTTCCGCCTTTGGAAAAAAAGCGCACGGCAACGGTCATGATCATTCCTCCCAGAAAATCGGTTGTGCTTTCTGCTTTCACCGGCTGAATTTCATTATAACCCGCCGAAAATTTTTGTCAAGCCATGTACGGCAAGCTCACATAAGAAAACCGGCACACGGCACCGCATCGGTTTCAGCCAAACGCACCAAACCGTTTTCGGCGGTATTTGGGCAACGGGGAGCAGTTTACGGCTCTTTGCGTTTACCGGTACCGCTTCACACTTTTGCGGCGCTTTGCTTTGCGGCTGTGGTTGTGCACGGCGCTGACGACAACGGTGCCGATGAGCACAGCCGCCAAAACCGCCAGAACGGTGAGCATCACCGGGTGGGAAATCACCCGCCAAATACCGCGCACCATCGCGAGCAGAGCGCTTCTGGAAACCGCCTGAGCCGACGCCAGCGGCACTTCTCCCACCAGTTCGTCTCCATCGTACACCGAGACCTTGCCCAAAATCTGTCCTTTTTCCAGCGGCGCGTCCGCCGGATTTTCATCGAGAGCAATCTCAAATCGCAGCGCTTTCACGTCCACCTCGGAGCGAACCATGCGCTCCAGCCCCTGCGCCGCAACAAGCGGCACCGAATCCGCCTGCCACGAAAGCGCAACGGGTACGCGATCCACCGGCTGGCCCTGATTGATAATCGTGCGGTAAGTAAACGCGTTGTACACCCAGCGAAACAGCGCGCGGGTGTCGGTGAAAGCGGGATTCGAATCTTCCTTTTCCCCTTTGGCCGCCGGCGCCGGACGGCACCCGATAACCACCGTCATATATTCGAATCCACCGTCTCTCGCAACGGATGCCAGCGACTGCCCGTTGGATTCGGTATACCCCGAGCGCCCGTAAGCGAGCGGGGAATAATATTCCGAGGTATCTTCCCGCAGCATCGTGTTGGTGGTCGGCCAGTAATCCGATTCCCCCACCACCGGATGCACCGTATGGCTCTGCTTGCCCAGAATATCCAGCATGCGCGGGCAATGCAGCGAAACGTACCGCAGCATTAAATACGTGTCCCGCGCGGTGAACACCTGCTGCGGGTCGTCCAGCCCGTAAGCGTTCGCGACATGGGATCCGGTACACCCGATCCGCCCAAGCAGATCGTTCATACCCTGCACAAACGTCTCCTGCCCGCCGGCAAGCGTCTGCATCAGAACGGTGACGGCGTCCGCCGCCGTTTGTATCACGCTGACCGTCAGCAGATCGTCCAAATGCCAGACGTCGCCCTCTTGCATATTCACCGTTACCAGCCCGAGATCCCGGACCTGTTCCGCCAGTCCGGCGGTATATGTCCCGGTGGCGCGAGCGGGATCCATCCCTTGGCTGTCGATAAGCTCGCTCGCGTATGTTCCAAGCAAAATCCGAACCAGCCCGGCGGGGGGAACCGGCGTATCGGCGTTCTTTTCGAACATTACCTGATCCTCCCCGGCGTCGGCGCCCAAAAAGACCACCATCGCCGCGTCCGCCCGAATTGAAACATCCTCAGGCAGCGAATACGCCGATACGCTTGCCGGAAAGCACCAAAGCAGCAGCGCGCACAGCAATGCGGCCGCCGCTCTTTTTCGATTTGCCGCTCTTTTCACGCTCGCCGCCCCTCCTTTTTTGGTGAGTTCCCGCCTTGCCGACGGTGTGATGTTTTGTGCTGTCTAAATGCGTTCGCTCGCGCCGACTGCCGGGCAAAAAGCAAATTGCCCACCCCAAGGCATCCGTTTTCCCGAATATTGTGAAAAACCCGGTTTTTTGCCCCTTTTAAGGGTTGCACGGCAGGCGACAAAGTGGTAGAATAGAATTTAAATATTCGCGAGAGCGCGCTTTTGTGCGCACCGAAGTTCGGTGCCGTACTGCGGGCGCGCGGTTTTGTGAATGATTTCCGAAAGAGGAGTGTATAGGCATTGAGCCGTAAAGTCATTCTTTGCGCCGATACCACCTGTGACTTAGGTCCGGAACTGACCGAACAAACGGGGGTGCAACTTTACCCGTATCATGTCGTTTTGGGGGACAAATCTTACCGGGACGGAATCGATCTGACACCCGACGACATTTTCCGCATCTACCGTGAACAGAAAATTTTGCCGACCACCGCGGCCATTAACACGCAGGAATACATCGATTTCTTCCGCCCGTTTGTCGAAGGCGGAAACGACGTCGTGTACATCACTTTGGGCTCCGGGCTTTCCGTTGCGTATCAAAACTGCGTGATGGCCGCGCAGGAATTCCCGGACAGGGTGTATGTGGTCAACAGCCGCAATCTTTCAAGCGGATCCGGCCATTTGGTGCTGGAGGCCGCTTCCCGCATCTCCGCTGGGCTTTCCGCCAAAGAAACCGCCGAGCAGGTGGATGCGCTCGCCTCTAAGGTGACGGCGAGTTTTGTGCTGGACACGCTGGAATTTCTGCACAAAGGCGGGCGCTGCTCCGCACTGACCATGATGGGGGCGAACCTGCTCAAACTCAAGCCGTGTATCCGCGTCTCCAACGAGGACGGGCACATGGACGTCGGCAAAAAATACCGCGGTTCGCTGGACATCGCACTGGAAGGGTATGTCCGCGACGAACTGGAGGGCAGAACGGATATCCGCTTGGATAAAATCTTCATCACCCACACCACCATCGCTCAGGAGCGGGTCGACGCGGTTCGAAAACTCATCTTAAAATACCAGCCGTTCGAACATATTTACGATACCGGCGCTTCCTGCACCATCTCTTCCCACTGCGGCCCCAATACGCTGGGCATCCTGTACATGACAAAATAGCGCCCGGTTTTTCTTGTTTCCTTCCATGGCGCCCTTTGCCGCGCCCCGAGAAAGCGCCGCCGAAAACGGCGCTTCTTTCTTGATACCCACGGCAGCGGGCACTTTGCTTTTTACCCGAAAATCCCCGGCTTTGAGCTTTGAATGTTGAGCTTTTAAGCTTTAAATGTTACCGGCGCCTGCGGGTTAGGCCGGCCCGTCGGCAATAATTTCATACATATTCGCCGCGTCTTCTTTGCGCGGCGATTCCGTTACGGCGCGCACCCGCGCCGTCAGCCTGCGTGGACCCAAAGTGAGGGTGATTTCATCCCCCGGCCGCACCGCGTACGAAGCTCTGGCGACCTTTCCGTTGACCGTCACCCGCCCCGCATCGCACACTTCGTTGGCCATCGTGCGCCGCTTCATCAGCCGGGAAACTTTTAAAAATTTATCCAGCCGCATAGGTTTCCTCCTTTTGCAGCACATACCGGATAATCTGGTCGTCCACGTCAATGCCGGTACAGCGGGAAATTTCCGCCGTTCGCGCCGAGGAATTAACTTCCAGCACCAGCGGGCCGTCCAGCATATCCACCCCGGCGATATCGCATCCGAGCGCCCCGGCACAAGCCAACGCCAGCGCCGTCTCCTCCCCGGTGGGCGTGTACGCCTTCCCATGTGCGCCAAAGGCGATATTCGCGCGAAAATCATGAGGGTTTTCCCGCGTCATGGCCGCAACGACCTGCCCGCCCACCACATACAGCCGCTTATCCCGCCCGCCCGGCGGGATAAATTTTTGCAGCAAAAACGGTTTGGCGCCAAGCGTATCCGCGATGCGGCGCAACCGGTTCCCATCCTCGGCGAGATATACCTGCCCGCCCAGCGAACCGTAGCACTCTTTTACAACGAGCGGAAAACCGAGCACATCGGACGCCTGCCGCAAAAAGGCGTCCCCCTCCGGCGTAAAACGCGTGTACGTAAACGGGGCGGTAAAGGTCAGCGGCATGGGGATGCCCGCTTGGGCCAGCCGAAGATGGGTCACCGATTTGTCGTCGCACCGCTCCACCGCCGAAGCACTGTTGTACAGCCGCATGCCCGCGGCTTCCATTGCGTGGGCAAGGCGCGTGTCTTTATCCCAAAAGAGCGCAACCGCGGGCAAAGGCCCCGCGGGATAAATACCGGCCGCTGTTCCCGTTTGGGCAAAAATTTCGGTGTTCGCTTTCGGCACAAGAACCAGCCCCCGCCGTTTTGCGGCAGCGACGAGCGAAACAACCGGGGGCGGCGGCGCGGCATTCCAAAAACCGTTATAGACAATCCAAGCGGTCATATTTTCTCCAGCGTATAAGAAACGGCCTCAAAATCCAAAAGCGGCGGTATCGCCAGCCCGGCGTACATCAGTTCATCCCCGCCGAATTCGGCGCCGAGTTCCCTGACCCGGTAAACGGCGCTCGGATCCAGCCCTTGGCATTTCAAAACATTTCTCGGGTCGGCGGGCACGGCGAGCTGCCGCACATAAACGGCAAACGCCCGGCTTTTATCCGGCAGTACAAACATCCACGCGCACGCGTTTTCGGTAAATGGATTAATCAGCCGGTAAAAATCCCCAAAAACCACGATGTCGGAAATTTCGCGGTACATGGCGGTCTGCGCTTTGATCTGAGCGCGTTCCTCTTCGGTGAGCAAAAGGGGATTCAGCTCATAACCGAAAGAAGCGCTCATGCTCACCAGCGCGCGGGTGTTCATCGGAGTGACACGGCCCATTTGGTGATTGGGGGAAGCGGAAAGGTGCGCGGTCATGCACTGCGGCGGATAGCAAAGCGAAGTGCCGTACTGAATCTTCAGCCGCTCAATGGCATCGGAATTATCCGAAGTCCAGATTTGCGGCTGGTAATACAGCACACCCGCATCGAATCTCCCGCCGCCGCCGGAACACCCCTCGAAAGTTACCTGCGGAAACGCCTGTGCCAGATCTCCCATCAGCCGGTACAGGCCGAGCACATACCGGTGGCACACTTCACCCTGCCGGTCGGCGGGCAAAGCCGAGGAATAAACATCGGTGAGGTGGCGGTTCATATCCCACTTTACATACGCGATGCGGTTTTCCCGCAGCAAAGAGCCGATTGCTTCCTCCAGATACGCAATCACGTCCCCGCGCGTGAGGTCGAGCACCAACTGATTGCGCCCAAGACACAAAGGCCGCCCCGGCTCGCCCAGCGCCCAGTCGGGGTGAGCGCGGTACAATTCGCTGTCTGGGGAAACCATCTCCGGTTCGAACCACAGCCCAAAATCCATCCCCTGTTCGGCGCATTTGTCGCAAAGGGGTTTTAATCCGTGCGGCAGCTTCCCGGGGTGCACGAACCAGTCTCCCAGTGAACCGGTATCGTCGTCCCGGCGGCCGAACCAGCCGTCGTCCAGCACAAACGTATCGATGCCGAGCCCTCGGCAGCTTTCGATGATGTTCAGCAGCTTGTGCTCGTCAAAATCAAAATACGTCGCTTCCCAGCTGTTGATGACGATGGGGCGGCGGCGACGGGTTTTGCCGTGCCCCAGATGATCGCAAAAAACGCGGTGGAACCGGCGGGACATTTCGCCGAACCCCGCATCGGAATAAGTAATCACCGCCTGCGGAGTAACAAAGCGCTCTCCGGGCTCCAAAAGCCATGAAAACCCATCGGGGTGAATGCCCATCTGTACCCGGGCGCCCCCGA
Organism: uncultured Eubacteriales bacterium; assembly: GCA_964564305.1. GTDB lineage: Bacteria > Bacillota > Clostridia > Oscillospirales > Acutalibacteraceae > RGIG1959. The sequence goes on along the minus strand of CAZMAM010000020.1, from coordinate 17,721 downwards.
AAGAATCCGTTTCGCACAGGCCCAGCCAGTTCCCGCTGTAAACAAGTGCCATAGCGTAAACTTCCCCGCTTTGCTCATCGGCGTTCGGCCGGGCAAAGGCGAGGAAGGGATTGTGCTGATGGGAAGAGGCGCCGCGCCGGCTGCCCACCGATTGCGTACCGTGCCGCAGCGGCGTGCGGTCGATCTGCCGCTCGCGGATATGAGATCCGTACAGCCCGATCAAATCAAAGCCGCCTATCGGTAAATCCATGCTCAGGCTCATCGCGCGCTCAAGCCGCACCGGCGCACCGGTGGCGTTGACGATTTCCGCCCGGCGGGCGATAATATCCGTCTGCTCGTACACGGTGTAATACAGCCGGATTTGCAGCCCGGTCGGCCGATCCCGCAGCAGGATTTTCAGGGTTTGGTCGCCCCCGCTCAGCCCGGGAAGGCCGGGCGGTTCCGTTCCTCCGGGCACAATCTCATGCGAGCAATACACCGGGTCTATAACGGTTCCGCCGTTCGGGAAAATCACTTCCACGGCGGGAGAGCGAAAATCCCCGTGCCCGAAAGCGGGGTACTCGGTGGGAATTAAATCCAGCGAATACCGCGCGTCCGGCGCGCCTTCGTAATTGGGGGAAAACCCGCTGGGGTATACCTGCCACAGGCGGGTAAGATCCGCGTCTTCCCGAAGGCGTTTTCCGTAATAGGCGGAATACAGGCGCACGCCGTCCAAAAGGGAAATGAGCATGCCGGTGTGCGCGGTGCGCAAATGAAAAACCTTGCGGTCGGCGTGAAACGTAATCACCGGATGCTTTCCTCCCTCTTCAATACACCAAAGACCTTTGGCGCAAGGGGTTTATTTGCCTTCAGTTGAAGCGCTGTTCTTGGGCGCGGGGCCCTGGTTGTTCTTTTGCGCCGCCGCGCTGCGCACCATCTGCCGCGCCTGCCGCACTTCGCTTAAACGGGCGGTGAGGCCTTCCTCCGTGCGGCGCAGCACGTCTTCCGAAAAATCGGTGGCGCCTTTGCACATATCGCGGGAACGCTGCTGGGCGCGCAGCAAAAGCTCCTCCGCTTTTTGCTGCGCCTGACGGGTAATCTCCTCCTGCGCAATCATCGCCTGCGCACGCTCCTCTGCCTTGCGCACGATGTTTTCCGCTTCCCGCTTGGCGCCCGCCACAATTTCCGCGCGGTCGGTGACAATGGTCTGCGCCTGACGGATTTCGGAGGGCAATGCTGCGCGGATGTCGTCGATGATATCCCGCAGCCTGTCCGCCTCGATCATGCATTTTCCGCCGGAAAGCGGAACACCCCACGCCTTATCCACCATTTCATCGATCTGCTCGAGCAATTCCTCCACGTTCATGAAGATCCGTCCTTTCCGATTACTGCTCTTTCCAACTTACCGCTTTTACAGCGGCCGCGTCCCAAACTGCCGCTGAATCCGGGGCAATATCACCGCCGGGACAAAGGCGGATACATCCCCTCCATATTGCGCCACCTGTTTGACCAAGCTCGACGACAGGTACATTTTGTCGTCGGTCGCCGTCAGGAAAACCGTTTCCAGCCGGGGATTCAGCCGCCGGTTGGTCAGCGCCATCTGAAATTCGTATTCAAAATCCGAAAGCGCGCGCAGCCCTTTGACGATCGCCGTCGCCCCCACGCGCTGCGCGTACACGGCCAGCAAGCCGTCGTAACTTTCCACCTGTACGTTAGGCAGATGCGCGGTGCAGTCCCTGAGCATCTCCACGCGGCATTCGGTGGAAAACACCGGCGATTTCGCCGCATTGACCATCACCGCCACGTTCACCCGGTCAAACAGCGCCGCCGCCCGCGCGATGATATCCACATGTCCGTTGGTCACCGGGTCAAAACTGCCCGGACATACCGCAATTTTCACCGACCGAACTCCTTTCGCCGCGCCGATTCCTTTACCGCGCGTATGCGCACGGGTTACGCGTGAAACGGCCGGTTGTGCGCATCACAATCTTCGGTAAATGACGATAGCCGTTTTTCCGTACCGGCGGGGCGCCTGCGCCGTAAGCCCGCCGATTTGCTCCGGCAGGATCGTTTGCGCCGCCGTTTCGCACACCACCGTCCCGCCCGGGCAGGTGTGCGCCGCCACTTGGGGCAAAATTCCGGGCAAAACCCCAAGGCGGTAGGGCGGATCAAGAAAAATCAGCCCGTATTCTCCCGCCCGCAAAAGAAAATCCTGCGCACTTTGGCGGTATACCCGCGCGCAATCCCCAAATCCCGCCGATGCGAGATTGGCCGTTACCGCCCGGCAGGCGGGCGCGGCGCTGTCTACAAAATCACAGTGCAAAGCACCCCGGCTGAGCGCTTCAATACCCATCTGGCCGGATCCGGCAAACAAATCCAGCGCCGTTTGCCCGGCAATATCGAATTGCAAAGAGGAAAAAACAGCTTCCTTCACGCGCTGAGCGGTCGGGCGGGTGGCATTCCCCGGCGGCGTGATCAGGCTCCTGCCCTTCGCCGCCCCTGTGATGACCCGCAACTGTGCTCACCTCTCGCCCGCGCGGCTATTTAATTTGCGCCCCCACGCCAACGCCTGTGCGCCCGTACCGTTTTTGTGCGTTTTTGCCGCGCGGATTTGCGCAATTTTGCCCGGATAATTTACCGATTCTATTAAACCACTTTTGACCCCGTTTGTCAAGTCACCGGCGCCGGCGCGTTTTCCGCTTTCGGCGCAGAGGGAATTTTCCGCCCGCAAAGCGCCTTTTTCCCGCCGAAAAGCGCGCGAAATTTCACTTTTCGGCGCGCTTTTGAGCCGTTTATTGACCGCTCAGCTGAATATCCCGTTTGAGGCTCGCTTCGGCCGCGGCGAGCACCGCGTGTTCAAACCCTTCCCGCTGCAGCGCCGCGACTCCTTCCACAGTGGTTCCGGCGGGTGAACAGACGCTGTCCATCAGCGCGCGGGGATGCTCGCCGGTTTGTGCCAGCAGAGCGGCGACACCCGATACCGCCTGCGTCACGCATTTGAGCGCGACGGATTTGGGCAGCCCGCCTCTCACGCCCGCCGTAGCGAGCGCGTCGATATACATCAGCGTAAACGCGGGGGAGCACCCGGCCAGCACCGAAAAAATTCCGAAGAGATTTTCGGGCAACACAACCGTTTCGCCCACGCTTTCAAAAATGCGCCGTGCCGTTTGAAGCTGCTCGTCCGAAGCGTTCTCCCCGGCGCACAAGGCAGTAATCGCCTGCCCCACCTTGGCCGCCACGTTGGGCATGGCGCGGACGATGGGCAGGGTTTCGTCCCCTGCGTACCGCGCAACCAGCGAAACGGGTGTGCCCGCTGCGATGGAAATCACCGTCGGGCGGCGCTTTTGCAGCGGCTCGCGAAGGGGCAGCAGCGCCTGCTGCAACACCTGAGGCTTTACTGCCAGCACCACCGCGTCCGCCAAAGCGAGATCCTGCGGATTTTCCAAGCACGCGGCGCCGGTCTCATGCGCCAGCGCCTCGGCCTTTTTCCGATCGGTATCGTAAAACGAGAGCGTTTCTTTCCCTTTCAGCCCGCGCAGCAATGCGCCGCCCATATTTCCGGCACCCAAAAATCCAACGGTCATGATAATTCGCCCTTTCCCAAAATCTTTTCGCATTTTATTAAGACAATTTTCAAAAGAAACCCCAAAATCCCTGCGCCCTATTGCTCTTTAATAATAACAAGCTCTATCCCGCTGTTCAAGTGGCATTTAACAAAATCCGTCATTTTTTTGCGATCCTGACGCGAATCCATTCGCCGCCGTTTAAAAAAACCGTCGGCGCCGCGCAAAGATGTTCCCCTTGCGCGGCGCCGACTTAAACCGGAATGACATCAACCCGTCATCTGTGCATTGACTAAGTGGCAATAGGTATAACCCTCTTCTTCGTATGTTTCAAAAGTCCCGATAACGGTAATATTCCCGCCCGGTTCGGGATAATCGTCGGGATAAGTGCAATTTCCGGCGGGAACAAATTCCAGCCCCTGAGAGCAGCAGGCGGTCGCGTCCGCAATCACACAGGCATAATAAATCGGGTAATCGAAATCAGGCTGGCCGTTCTCGTCCGTCTGCTGACAATACAAAGCAAAATCCCCGCTCATTTTTACCGTTTTGCCGATATAATTCTCCGGCGTATACATCATATTATACACTTCGGAGTAAACCATCGTACTGCTGAGTTGGGTGAGATCCACGTCAATTTCCCGATTCTCCTGCCCGGCGCCGATTTCTTTATCCGCCTGATCGGATCCCCCGGAATGATTCCCACAGCCGGCAAAAATCAAAAGCGATCCGGTAACAAGCACAACGAGCATGAGGGATAAGGTTTTTTTCATTTTCCGATACCTCCCGATAAAGTTCCCGCAAGGGAAAAAATAAAAAATGCAGCAATGTCAACCGCCACGATGGTGGAGCCGACGGGCGTACCCGCAAGAACGGAAATGAGGATTCCAAGCGCAGAGCAGCACACCGACAGCACCGCGGAACAAACGGTAACGGACTTGAAACTCTTGAATACGCGCATAGCCGAAAGCGCGGGAAAGATAACCAGCGCCGAAATCAGCAGCGACCCCACGAGGTTCATCGCCAGCACGATGATAACCGCAATAATGACGGAAATAATCAGATTGTAAATCCCCGCTTTCGTTCCCGTTGCCTTAGCAAAGTCCTCGTCAAAGGTTACGCAAAAAATCTTGTTGTAGAAAAGAACAAACGCGATGACGACAACGACGGACAGAACCGCGCATACCCAAACTTCCCACGGCGTCAGCGTGAGAATTGAAGTGGAGCCGAACAGCGTGGCACACACATCACCCGACAAATTGGACGAGGTGGAAAACAAATTCATCAATAAATATCCAATCGCCAGCGCGCCCACCGAAATCATGGCCAAAGAGGCGTCGCCTTTAATTTTCGCATTCTGTCCGGTGCGTAAAAGCAGCACGGCGCTGACAATGGTGACGGGCAGCACCAAGAGCATTTCGTCGGTCAGCCCTACAACGGCCGCAACCGCCATCGCGCCGAACGCAACATGCGAAAGGCCGTCCCCGATGAATGAGAACCGCTTTAACACCAGCGTCACGCCAAGCAGCGAAGAACATAAAGAGATCAGCACGCCGACAATGAGCGCATAGCGCACAAACGGGTATTCAAAATACATGGCCAGCTTTTCAAACAACGCCATCACGCCCACCCCCCTGTCTGTGTAAATCCTCTGCCCACGGCGAGATATTCCTGGCGTGTTCCAAAGAAAGCTTCGCCGCCGATATGGAGAATATGCGTTGCATACCGAAGCGCCGCCGTCACATCGTGGGAAATCATAATAACGGTAATTCCACTTCGGTTCAGGCTTTCAATCAATCGGTACATATCCGCCGTGACCTTCGGATCCAGCCCGGAAACCGGCTCATCAAGCAGGAGCATTTTCCGCGTAGCGCACAGCGCCCGCGCAAGCAACGCCCTCTGCTGCTGCCCTCCGGACAGTTCCCGGTAGCAGCGCTTGGTCAGCGGAGTAATCCCCATTTTTTCTATGTTCTCGGCGGCGATTCGCTTTTCTTCCTTTGTGTAAAACGGGCGGAGGCCGCACCTGCCCTGAAAGCCGGACAGAACAATCTCCCAAACCGTTGCCGGGAAATCCTTCTGCACCGCCGTTTGCTGCGGAAGATATCCGATCTCATTTTGAACGAGGCCGTCGCCTGTCAGAACTTTGCCGGATAAAGGGCTTTGCAAACCGAGGATCGTCTTCATTAAAGTGGATTTTCCGGAGCCGTTTTCCCCGACAATGCAGAGATAATCGCCCGACTCCACCTCAAAATTCAAATCGTGCAAAATTTCCTTGCCGTCATATCCAAGGCAAAGATTCCGGCAAGAGAGTTGTGCCATCGCTTCTGCCTCCCGTTACTTGAGCGCCTCTTTCAGCACTTCCAGATTTTTCTCCATTACGGCCAGATACCGCGCGCCGTTCTTCACATCCTCCGATGTGACGGATTGCATGGAATCCATGGACAGAATCCGCGCGGATTTCGCGGACGTCGCCGCAACAACGGTTTGCGCGATCTCGTGGTCGATTCCCTCCAGCGTCAGCACGCAGGGAAGGTCAAGCTCATCAACCTTTTCGGCGAGAAAAGCCACCGTCTCAAAACTGGCTTCCGTTTCCGCCGAACAGCCCACAAAAGCGGCATAGTAGGAAAGCCCGTAATCATCCGTAAGATAGCGGAAGGGAAAGCGGTCGCCGAACAGAAGAGTCCTGCGGTTTGCCGCATCCGCGGCGGCTTGATATTCCGCATCCAAGGCATTCAGTTTTTCGATGTATGCCGCCGCGTTCGCGGCGTATGTCCCGGCATTACCCGCATCGGCCTTACCGATCGCGTCTTTAATCACATTGCAGAGGACGACGGCGTTTTTCAGCGACAGCCAGACGTGTTCGTCATATTCGGGGCCTTCTTCCGCTTCGCTCTCCCCTTCGTCCTCTTCTTCCATGCCCTCGACAACCTCTTCTTCTCTGACGGCATCGCCGAGGGATTCCAGCAGATTGACGACAATCATATCCCGGTTTGTGGCTTCCTTCAAAGCATCTTCCACCCATTCATCGGATTCGCCGCCCACGTAGATAAAGACGTCGCAAGCGGATATTTTGATGATATCGTCCGCCGTGGGCTGGTAGCTGTGCAAATCGACGCCGCTGTCCAGAAGCATCGTCACTTCGGCATCTGCGGCTTTATCGCCGAGGATGTTCATGACCCAGTCATATTCCGGAAAAATTGTGGCCACGACAGAGAGCTTATCTTCATCTTTGCCCGCATCGCTTTTTGTGCAGCCGGCGAGCATTGCCGTCAACAGGAGAACGGCCGCGACAAGCGCAATCGTTTTTCGCATAAAAATAAACCTCCCATGGAAAATAAGAATCGAAATGAGCGCAAAAAAGCGCTAAATTGCGGCAATCACCCGGGATCGTGCCGCAAAAGGGCGCAAAAATACAAGGGGGCGGCAAAACGCCACCGGTCCGCCCAAACGGGCAGACCGCTCCCTTGTTCCATCGGTTCTTATTTTCAATCGGAAAGTTTAACTTTTAATGTAATCGGCGTGGACTCTCTGAAGTTTGTTTTGGAACAAACGGAAAAAACGGCAGCGGAAAATGCAAGCGCGACGGCGGCAACAATCGCCGCAACACCGTACCCGAGCAATTTCAGCGCATGAGAACATATGCTGATTTGACAGCAGATCGGGCAATTTTCCCCGATACAGTTGTGACCCGCTTCCTCCGCAATATAAACGGCCGAAAACAGCATGACAACACATACGGCCAACGCAAGCAATACCGAAAGTTTACGGTTCCGTTTTTCCATACCGTTTTCCGCCTCCTCTTTTGGATATCTTGGCATACCTTCATATCCCGTATAAGTACCATACCGCACCGCGCCCCGTTTGTCAATGGAAAATTGACAAAACCCTCCGCTGCGTAAATGCAACCATTAAATGTCAAAAAATTTAGTTTTGCTCAAAAAACGGCGTATTAGACAAGGAAAATAGCGTAATATTGTGTAAAATAACAAAAAGAGGGCATAACACCCCCTTACCCCCACAAAAGAGCATGGAGGAAAATAGAATACGGTATTCAGTTGCGAAAGTCTATGTTAATGCCGCCAGTTCTTCCTCAAATAACATATTGGCAGTGCGGTATCCGAACATCGGGCGCGGGTATTGGTTAATCCAGTCAGCGACGGCCTGAATTTCCTCGTCGGTTTTATTGTCGATATTTGTGCCTTTTGGAATCTTTCGGCGAATCATACGGTTAGCCACTTCGTTGCTTCCCCGTTCGTAGCTGCTGTACGGATGGCAGTAGTATATTTTTGTTCGTTTGCCTTCGCCGAAAACGGTTTTTTCCAATCCCTCACAGTTGGCAAATTCCGAACCGTTATCTACCGTTATGGTTTTGAATATCTTTGAAAACAGCGAACCGCATTTTTGCTCTAAAGCATCTAATGCCAGACATACCTGATTGGAGGTATGATTTTCCAGCTTAATGATGATTTCCTTTCGGGTTTTTCTCTCTGTTATGGTCAGTAAAGAGTTTTGGGAAACGTTCTTTCGTCCCATAACAGAATCCATTTCCCAATGCCCAAATTCCTCACGGGAATTTATGTCTTTCGGACGCTTTTCTATGCTGTCCCCGGCGTTGGCTCTGTGTTGAGTGTGAATCTTTCTGTATTTGTTTTTTCTTTTTCCTTTAACGGAAAGATTCTTGTTGCTGATATTCAAAAACAGGCCGTTTTCAATATAACGATACAGGGTCGTCTTGCTGATGCTGGTTTTAAAAGGAAGATGTTCCTGTTTGATTTTTCCAAGCACCACTTCCGGACTCCACCCGTTTTCGAGAATTCCGTTTTCAATAAAATGCGCCAATTCCCAATCTTTTCCTATTTTCAGGTCAGGGCCTTTCGCTCTCAGATTTTCACGGTATTTTTCGTGCGCAATATCCGCGCTGTATCTCATTTCCGTAGTGTAGTCGCTGTTGAGATGTTCGTATTGTCCACGCTTAATCTCCCGGTAAATCGTACGGAGAGATACATCGATTCGCCCGGCAATTTCCTTTTTTCTTTTTCCATCGTTGAGCATGGTTTCGATGATGAGACGGTCGGATTTTGAGAGATGGCAAAATTTTCTGCCCATACCGATTACCCCTTTTTTAACGTTATCATCAGTATAGCAGAAAAGTTTATATTTATCAATTTAGCGCACCAAAAAAAGCCTCCGCACGGAATCGGTTTTCCGCACGGAGGCAGATGTTTGTGTAAAAAGATAAGGCGTGACAGCCTGTTATCAGTATTCCGGCGCGGCATATCCGTAGATTTGGCTGTCGCCCAGCGGATAAGCCTGCCGTCTTACCGCGTTGCCGCAGTTGCCTTCGATAGTGTGTACATACCCGTTTTGCACTTTCTCCACAATGCCAACGTGATCCGGCAAACCGTCGTGGGCGCTTGTCCAATCAAAGAAAATGAGCATACCGGGTTCCGGAGTTTCGCTTCCGTTCCTCCACAATCCGCGCTCTTTGAAATACTGTTCGCCCTGAATCACACCGGCAAATTTCGGGAAAACGCCTCTTTCGATATATCCGCATTGGTCGGCACACCAAGAGACAAAGCAGGCGCACCAAGATACGCGGGAAGTGAAGCCGTACCAACTCCAATACGGGTCGCCGTTTATGTTGCCGATTTGTGACGCGGCCACTTCTACGATTTGGTCGTTTGAATCGATTCCGTGCAGCACATCGTCCCAAGGCAGAGTAGCGTCTCCGTACAGCAGGTCGTTAAGCATATTCACCTGTTCCGACGTAAAATCGTACATGAGAGAGGCCAGTTCCGGAGATGTCGCGGTGACGGAAATGAACAAATGAACACGCTGCTGAACGGATTCCGTCTGTATCATATGCCCGTGTCCGTCGTCCGAATCCACAATGACGGTATCGTTTTGCACGACGGGGAAATAATCGATCACGGTCATATCCCAGAATACTTCCCGCAGGAGTTCCCTTTTCTGATAGTTCAAATCGGCAATATCCTGCGGATTGTTCGGGTCACCGTTCAGCTTCACCGAAAACACCGTCAGAATCACTTTCCAAGGCGGGTGGTCTCCGTGCATATCCAGTACTTCGTGGGGATTACTGTTTGAAATACTCGTGATTTTTTCGTTGTATTCCTGCTCGATTTCCGTTATGGTATCCTGTAAAGCGTCCTCGGTGAAAAATATCCCGTATACGGAACCGGCGAGTATAGCCACAATGCAAATCACGGCAATGATTGCCAAAGAAACTGAGCCTCCCGCCACAAGGGCGGCACTGAGGCTCTTAATTCCGGCAACGACGGCTTTGACGGCTTCCGCAGTAGCCTGTGCGGCCACTTTCACCCCGTGAGCAACGGCTCTTGCTGCGGTTTGTGCCGTCTGAGCCGCTTTTTGCGCAGCCTTGGCAGATGCCTGTGCGGCTTTTTCGGCGGCTTTTGCCGCCTGTTCCGCAGTTTTCACGGCGGCTTTTCCGGCCTGTTCGGCGGTCTTTACGGTTTTTTCCGCCGCCTTTGCGGTCTTCTCTGCAGTTTTCACGGAATGTTCGGCGGTTTTCACCGCAGTTTTTGCGGATTTTTCCACCGTCTTTATGGTTTCTTTTTCCGCTTTGCGAATCTGCTTGGCATTACGCTGCGCTCTTTGAATGACATTCCGGCTTTCATCGAGCGCTTTTTCGGTGAACCGCGTACCTTTGCGCCCGAGATTTTCCATTTCGCTTTGTGCTTTGGAGGCGGCGTATTCGGTTTCGGATTCGCCTGTTTGTCCGTATACATTGAGACTTCCGACCAATCTTTGCGCGGCGCCGGCGGTGCCTTTAACGGCAGCCACGGATTTTAGAGCGCGACCGGATTTTTTTGTTTCGGCCGGTTTTTCTTTGGCGTTTCCGGTTGGCAGAGATGTACTTTGCGCTGAACGCTCACTGTCCGAATGATTCTCTTTAATGCGAATGTTCTTGACGTCGGCACTGTCTTTTGTCTTTATGTCGTTTGCTCTCGTTTTGGGCGCAATCTTTTCCCTTGTGCGAATGCGCTCTGCCGTATCATCGGGAGTTATCATCACCTCGGAAACAACGGCGGTACCGGAAGATGTCATTGGTTCATCGGGCAACGGCGTTTCCGAGGGAATCACCGGTTTGCCGGACAAATTTCCCGTATGCGAATCTTCTTTTTTGAGCGCCGCCGCTTTCTGTTCGGACGAATACGCGGCCGAATTGTGTTGGGAGACTTCGGTGGGCGCGTCGGAAGATACGCTGTCCTTTGTCCGAACAGTCCGTTGTGTCACTCTCGGCGAAGGCGTTGTTTCCGGAAGAGGATTCTGAACGGTTCGCGCCGTTGTTTGCAAAACAGGCATATCCGGAGTTTGCCGGATATAATCGTGTTCGGCAATTATCGGTTCATGCTGCCGTATAGTCTCGTGAATAACGGGCGTATCCGGAGTTTGAATGTCGTCATAGACCGCAGGGGAATCTGGTTTTTGCCGAATGATATTTTCGCTGTGTGTGCGAATGCGTTCCGGCGGTGCCGTATCATCGGAAGACGTCATCGTATCGGAAAAAGCCGTTGCTCCGGAAGAGGTCATTGGTTCATCGGGCAACGGCGTTTCCGTGGGAATCACCGGTTTGCCGGACAAATTTCCCGTATGTGAATCTTCTTTTTTGAGTGCTGCTGCTTTCTGTTCGGGCGAATACGCGGCCGTATTGTGTGAGGAAACATCTTTGGGCATGGCGTTTTTTGTCTTGATGTCCGCCATAGGTTGTACGCCTCTTTTCGTTTAAAAAATCAAATATCAATCTTTTTTGCCACCACAACCATTCTGCCGTTTTTACGGGAATATTCACAGGTAGCAAGCGTAATCAAACGGTCGCCGTAGTGTGCCGTGGAGCCGGTATCGTACAGCGCCAGCGCATTACACGAATCAAGAAACGCGTCAAAATCCTCTTGGCTTGCCGCGTTGACAAACTCCTGAAACGGAAATCCGCTGGCACTGTACGCAACCGTTTTGAATACCGCGACAATCTCATATGTACCGTATCCGTACAGCGTGTCGAACCGGATAATTTTGTGCTGCAGATAATAGTCCTTGTCCGTATAATTGCACAAAGCGGAAAACATGGAACCGTTAATCATGTGGTGTCCGTAGATGATTAAATTATCGGACGAGGATATATCGCAGTTTTCCTGTACAAAAGGGCAGCCGTATACGCTGTACGCCTTATCAAAGCCGTGGTGCAGATAGAAATCGGGATTTTCCTTTGATTGCATGACGGGATAATCAATTGGTGTGCCGTCAATGGAAATCCAGCCGATGCAGTCTTCGTTCTGCGCAAAAACTTCCGCGTATTTTTCCCGGACAGACAGCAGGGAAGGTTCCGGTTCACTGTCCGTTTCTGTGGGTACAATCTGTTCGGAAAGACGGGCATAGGTTTCACTGTTTTGTTTTCCGGTTTGAAAATATCCGTATAACTTCCAGCCGGAAAAGAGCAAAAGAGCGGCACAAACCGCCGCTCCCGCACCGAGAAGAAATTTTTTCACTGTTTAGTTTCCTTCTTTTTTGGACGTTTCGTCCTCTCTGGGTTTTGTACTCATCAGGCGGTACAATTTGGTATTACGCGGGAATTTGTTAGCAAAAGGCACTAAGGAACTGCCTACTTTAATCAGGCCGTGTCCCGCCTCGGCGTTGGTGATGTAGCTCATTTGCAAATCGGATATATTCAGCAAACGCGCAAGTTCCAGCCTGTCCGTGCTGGCCTGATTGAGCATAATAATAAACTCGGAATTGGCAAGCATGGTTCTCGCCGTATGGCTTTGCAAGAGGTCGTCCACATTCTGCGTAATGCCGGTAGCATACGCGCCGTATTTCCGCACGCGCTTCCACAGCGTGAACAGGAAATTTGCGGAGTATTCGTGCTGAAAGAGCAAGTAAATCTCATCAATAAAAATAAAGGTGTCTCTGCCCTTGGAGCGGTTTTGCGTAATGCGGTTAAGAATCGAATCCAGCACCACCAGCATACCGATAGGCTGAAGCTGTTTGCCGAGGTCTAAGATGTCATAGCAAATCAGGCGGTTTGCGGTATCGACATTGGTCGATTTGGCAAACGTATTCAGAGAACCGTCGGTGAACAGTTCTATCGCAAGGGCAATATCCTGTCCTTCCGGTTCTTCCTGCCGGAGCAGTTCTTCCCGGAAAGCCTGCAGCGTTGGCGGTTCGCCGGTATACCGGTTTTGCTGGTACTGCCGGTACACGCTTGCGGTGCAGCGGTCGATGATGGATTTCTGTTTGGCTCCGATTTCTCCGCCGATGAGTTGTTCGCAAAGCGACATAATGAACTCGGATTTTAGTATTACAGGGTTCGCGCCGTCTCCGTATTCCCGGTTCATGTCCATAGCGTTGATGTGATTCGGAGAAGTGGCGGAAATATTGATGATTTCTCCTTCGAGGGCTTCTACCAGAGGGGAATATTCCCGTTCCGGGTCAATGATGAGTATATCCGCGTTCCCGGAGAGCATAATATCCACGATTTCGTTTTTTGCCGCAAAGGATTTTCCGGAGCCGGACACACCCAAGATAAAGGCGTTTCCGTTCAGCAGTTGCTTCCGGTCGGCGATAATCATATTTTTGCTGATGACGTTTTGTCCGTAATATATTCCGTTTTCGTGGTAGATGTCCTGTACCCGAAACGGCATAAGAACCGCAAGGCTTTCGGTGGTCAGGGTACGAAAGCAGTCAATTTTGCGCACACCGAAGGGCATAGCGGTGTTCAGGCCGTCCATTTGCTGAAATTTCAGCACGGCAAACTGGCACAGATGTTTTCTTGCCGTGGAAAGCAGGGTTTCGGTGTCGTTATCCAGTTGTTTTTTGCTGTCTGCGGTGTGTACCAGCGTGAGTACCGCAAACATCATTCGTTGGTCGCGGGTGGTTAAATCGTCCAAGAATTCCTTCATTTCCTTTTTTTGCTGTTCCATATCATACGGGACGGTCGCGGAGAAGTTATTGTTGGAATTTTGTTTGCGCTGCCAGTTGGTGATATTGGTTTCCACGCCGAGCAAACGGCTTTCCGCCTCCTTCACGGCTTCGTCGGTGGGAATCGGCACAATGTCAATGGACAACATTAAATTGCGGTTCAGGTCGGTCAGTTCCGCCACCATACTGTCCTTGATGTAGGAAGCGTATTCCCGCAAAAATAATACCCTTCCGTAGCGGTCGCCCATTTTGAAATAATCCTTTTCAAATTCCATTGAATCCGGACAGATATAATCTTTGAAACTGTGACCCTTCCGGCGAGTTTCGGAAAGGTCGAAGTGAAACGCGGCTTCTTCACCGACGCGGTAGAAATCGTGGAAAATGCGCAGCCGTTCGTCAATTTCCATTTCCACGCACCGGGATCCGAGCCGCCCAAAATGAGCAATCAGTTCCGCGCTCACGCGGGAAAAATAGTTTCTGGCGTCTTCGGCGTTTTTCTTACACACCGAAACGGTGATGTACTTATCCTGTACAATGGCGTTGGCGCCCGTTGCTTTGTCCAGCAGAATCTTGTTGTATTCCTTGCGGTATTCGTCCAAGGAATCCCCGGTCATGGGGATTAAAATGGTTTTTTCAAAGTCCAGACGGTTGAGCCGCCTGTTGTTGACGGTGATTTTGGTGGTTGCGCCGCTGTCCAAAGAGTTTAGCAAATCCGAGTATTCCAAGAACATGGTTTCCTTATCCGCACGGCTGGCCACGGCATAGTTAATATCCGAAAATCGGAAGGATTTAGAATATTTGTCTTTGCCCACGCGGAACATACCGTCATCGTAAACGGCGGAAATGGGAATCACGTCTTGAACGCCTTTGGGAACGACAAACGGTTCTTTATCCTGCCCGAGCAGGGTTTTTAATGTTTTCACCGGTTTTTTCCTCTCTTTCTCTTTTTTCAATTCCCGGTTTCATCAGTTCGTAATAAATATTGGTGGAATGAAACACGAGATGTCTCGGCATAAGAAATTCGGATTTAATCCATGCCCATACCAGTTTTTCCGCAGTCATGCCGTTGTATTGCACAAATCCGAGCGCCGCAAACGGAGCCGCGCCCAAAACGCATATCCAAGAAACGGTTTCGATGCCCAGATACGGTTTCAGGAAGAAAAACAGCCCTACGGCGACGGCCACGGCGCACAGGGCAAATCCGAATTGCCTTCCCGTTAATCCGAAAAACATGGATTCCTGAAATTCCCGGATTTCCTTGTTTATCTTTACTTCCATACTTTTAGCTCCTTTTCTTTTTCCAGTGACGGACGGAAAGAAAAGATGACGGTTTCGTTTCTGTCCGGATACGGAATAAATTCTTCTTTCCCTTCGATGACGGAAAACTCGCCGCGCACCACGGGGTGCCAGAGGTTGCGCTGCATATACCGGATAATCATCAGCGCGTGTCTTCGGGTATCGGTGCTGCCAATTTGTTTTCCGTCCATAAACACATAAAATCGTTTCATCGATTTATTTCTCCTTTACAGTCCCATCATTTCTTTCACGATTCGGTCGGACATTTTCACGGTTCCGACAAGAACCAACATATTAAAAGCCTGTTCCGCAAGATAAGTCCATACGGCAGACGCCGGTGAAGTCGGATTTCCGAACTGAGGCGAAAATGCCGTAGAGAACAGGGAGAAAATAATACAGGCAAGCACGATTACCGCGCCTTCCAAACATACGCCGGCATAACTTTTGATAAAGCTTTTGCCGATATTTTGAGTTGTTTCTCCCGCAAAAGTGGACAGCGGAACGGGGGCTAACGCCGTATACATATAGAGTTTGAAAAACCGTCCGTAAACGGTTAAAATCACGATAAACGAAAGTACCCAGATGAGCAGATTGCCGATAAGCGCCACAATCCACAGAGGGATAGATTCCCAGAATCCGCAGTTTTCGATGGTGGTGACCAGCGAATCCGGCAGTGTAATCTGCCCGGGAGAACCGAGACCCGCCGAATCCATAATGGTACCGGTGACGCCCTGAATAATTTGGAACAGCATTAACAGCAAATCCATACCGTAGGTGACGGCGGCTTTGGCCAGCGCAAACCGGACAAATAGTTTCAGCACGTGTTCCGGTTTTTTTAAGTCGGTGAAGCTTCCGCAGGTTTTGACTAAGCTCACCATGAAAAACAGTACCAGAAGCCCGAACGCAATAGCCTGAATGGCGTTGTTGATGTTGACCATGACCGTCCAGATCGGGCTTTCCACGCCTTGCGAAATCTCCTTCGGCGTACTTCTGAGTAAGGCCCAGATTTCATTCAGTCTGCCGTTCCAGAAATCCAAAGCGTTTTGAAGACTTTGTACCACCCAATTGTTGGACATTTTTGTCACCTCCCGTTAAATTGGGTTTTGTATAAATAAAGTGTTGTATATTGACAAATAAAACTGAGGGCGGAGCGCAGCCTGTAGACAGGTGCGCTCCGCCGCGATTGGAGTGACGGTCAGGTTCCTCCGGTGATGATATTGAGGATTTCTTTGGCAAAGACGATGATGATACCGCCGGCTATGGTCAAGAATCCGTTAGCGCGCTGCGAGGGGTCATGGCTTTTCAAAGACAATCCCAGTTGAATAATGCCGAAGCCCAGCAAAATCATACCGATGGCGCGAATAAATCCGAAAATAAAATCGGACAGATTGTTTACCACGGCTGTCGGGTCGGAAGCTGCGGCGGTAGTCGTCGCTGCGGCGGCCATCATGGAGAAAGCAAACAGCAGCGTGACCGTACAGATGACTGCGCAGTACAGGCGAAACGCCTTTTTGGCCTTGCTGTTTGCGGTCAGCCCGCCGGGCCTTTTTTGCGGTGCCTTTTTCATTTTTATGTACCTCCTTGTGTTAATTCTCTAAGTCCTCATCGGACAAGAGTTCATAATCTGTTTGCGGATATTCGGTGATTTCCGCAGCATCGGGTATAAAGTTCAATGCGTTGTCAAACGATATGGTCGCCACATCGGAATGAATTTCTCCGTGACGGTAGGGTTTGGCCTTTCCGTCTGCGGTTTGCGCTACATTCGGGTGCCGAAGAATATCGTATTTCAAATCCATCACGGCGTGTTCGCCGCGAATAAACAAGATAGCGTAGCGGTTGTCCAGCAGCCGAACTTCGTCGGGTGTGAGCAATTCCCGACCGCTTATTTGGTAATTGGTGGAGTAATTGCCGCTTCTTCCGGTGGATTTGCCGAAAGTATTGGTATCGATGGTTTCTTTGCCGAGCAGTTCCGAAACATATTTGTGCGTACTCTGTTCGTTGCCGCCGAGATACAGAAATTCATCGCAGTTGCCGACAATGCTTTCCCACTGTTTTTCAAACAATGCTTTAAGCTGCGCGAGGTTTTGCAGGATAATGCTCACAAACACGCCTCGGGAACGCATGACGGAGAGTATCTTGTCAAAGTCGTCCGGCAAAGACACATTGGCAAATTCGTCCATTAAGAAATGCACCGGCACGGGAAGTGTGCCTCCGTATTTAAAATCGGCAATGCGGAACAGTTGCTGAAAAAGCTGCGTGTACAAAATGGAAATGAGAAAATTAAAGCTGGTATCGTTGTCCGGAATCAGGGCAAAGAGCGCCACCTTTTTCTCTCCGAGAGAGGGCAGATCCATTTCGTCCGTCACGGTTAATGCGGCCAGACTTTCCAGATTGAATTTTTCCAGCCGGGACGCCAGTGTAATTTGAATGGATTGCAGCGTCCTCGCCGCGCCGGAGTGATACGAACGGTAATACTTCAGCGCGATGTGGTCAGGGTGCATAATTTCCAATTCCTGAAAGAGCATATCCAGCACGGTATTTTGCTGAACCTCCGCGTCCGGGTCGTCAATCGCTCCGGCTCTGAGCAGTTCCATAACCATTGCAAAATTCTGTTCGTCCGGCGGCGCTTCGTAGTGCAGATAGAACACCAGCGCAAGCAGCAGCATAGAGGCGGCGGTGTCCCAGAACGGGTCGCTTGATTGGGAGCCTTTCGGTGTGGTGCTTTTAAAGAGATTGGTCACCAAACGCTGCACATCGTTGTCGCTTTGCAAATAGACGAACGGATTGTAGCAATGGCTTTTTTCCATATTGATGAGGTCAAGCACACGGACTTCATACCCTTTGGATTGCAGCAATCCGCCCGTATCCCGTAAGATTTCGCCTTTCTGTCAAGTGGTTTTTCGATTCTTTTTCAAAAAGTTCATAATTTCAC
>CAZMAM010000019.1:0-29741 GCA_964564305.1 uncultured Eubacteriales bacterium | reverse complement strand
TGATTCAATCGTCAGTGTTCGAGTAGCGTGTTCAACTTATTATTGCAATTTTCGTAAAAATTTTTATTTGGACGATACCGCAGAATAAAGAAAAATATCCGCTGCCTGCTAAGCAGAAACTGCAACAGACAGCGGATGTTTTTGTGTCGCGATAAATTTTATTTGCCGTCCGGGTAAGCAATGACTTCTTTCGGATGGGCAAATTTCACCAAAAACCATTTTTGTACCAAAGCCAGCAAAAACCAAATCACCGGAACCGGCGTCCATATGCTGGCTCCCGTCAAAACCAAAAACCCGGACCAGCCCGATAACTGTTCTTCTGTAGCTAAAGAAACCACCTGAAAGGCGGAATCGGATGCGAAAACCAAAAAGAAAATGGTTAAGCCGGACAAGAGAATAGAGACGGTTCCGGAATATATCGGATCATGGCCGGGACGAAGCAGAGAAACCAGATAAGTAACGTGTATGCCGATAAATATCAGCGCCGTGGGAATCATAAAAATCAGTAAATCCACATTCCGGGTGCATTGCAGGATAACGCCCAATAGCGATGCGCTTTCCCGCTTAGCGGACGGATCGGCTTGAATCCATGGGAAAAACAAAAGCACAATCAACAACAGAGAAGCAAAAGCGGAAAGATAAAAAAAGACATTTTGCCCGCGCAAATGTTCGCGAAGCGACGGACCTTTCTTTTCTTTGACAATTTTGATCGCTTGTTTTGCCACGGTTGCTTCGGCCACTTATCCTCATTCCCTTCCGATAAGCCTACTTCCTTGCTTAAAATATTAGCATATTCGGGCCAAAATGGCAATGTTTTTCTTCTGCGGAAAGGAAATTCGGGAAAATGCACCGAATTCTTCTTCGTTCACTGGAATGACTGCACAAAAATTCTCTTTTTGAGCATGTTCGGGGTATTGACGAAAAAATTTTACCTCGGTTCAATAATCGGGAATTTGGCCTTGACAAATTTTTGTATCCGTGATAGAATATTTTTCGTTGCAAAGGCGGCCAAAATCGAAAAGGCGGCAGAATCGGCCGACGGCATAATCAGGGGGTATAGCTCAGCTGGGAGAGCGCTTGAATGGCATTCAAGAGGTCAGCGGTTCGATCCCGCTTATCTCCACCAAATTTCAAAAAACAGGGTGCTTGTTCTATCAAAACAGGCACCCTGTTTTTTGGTATTATATTATGCATATGTCAGCCATACATCGAAAATGTATGTTTTCGTTGATGTGAGACCGGAGAATATAAAAAAGACAACCAAGACAATACCGCATAAAGATTGTCGTGCATAAAGCGGGAGCAAATTTTTCGTCAGATGGAACAAAAACCGCCAGTGAATCCTTTATGTATTCTATGTATTCACGGAAATTTTTGGCTAAATTACGGAAAAGGCGCAAAACCGCCCAGGCCCAGGCGGAAAAGGCAATAACCGGCCTTTGTGCGGTTTCGCCATTACAGAAAACTAAATCCAAATGGTTCGAACAGGTTCAAATTCTGTAACCATTCCGTAGATAGGGTTAGATAGGGTTCGGAATGCACACCATTCTTTGGACTGCCAACACTCCGATTTACAACGGTTTTTTTAAAAAAAAATCATATTCATCCGACACTTTGGCGTTCTCAATTGTATTTAGTGTGAAAGGAGGGCAAAGCAAGATGTCAAAATCTTTGTTGCGTACGGACAAAGAAATCTCGTCAATTTATGCACGCCACAGTAAAACCGTTTACCGTGTCTGCTTTGCTTATCTGAAAAATCCTTCTGATACTGAGGATGCAGTCCAAGATACATTTTTCAAACTGATTAAGAGCGGTCCTGTTTTTGAAAGTGAGGAACACAAAAAAGCATGGCTCATCAGAACCGCCACAAACATCTGTAAAAATGCTCTACGGAACCGGTGGCGAAAGCATGAGAACATAGAGAATTTCTGCAACCTCCCAAGTTCAGAAAAAATCGAAACCGATGATATTTTCCGGGTGGTGATGAAACTCCCCGAAAAATATAAAACAGTGGTCTATCTGTATTATTATGAAGGGTATACGAGCGTGGAAATCGCCGGAATCCTGAAAAAGCCGCAATCGACAGTCCGCAATTATTTGCACGAAGCCCGTGCCATCCTCAGAGAAAGGTTAGGTGATGATTTTGATGAAGAATAATCAAGTGATTACATCGTGGAACAAAATTGAACCGAGCGATTCCGCAAATGAGCGTATGCTATCTGCCATATTGGAGCAGAACCGTTCTGTTCATAACAGAAAGGATAAGGTGAATTCGATGTCACAGAAAAAAACAAAAAAGCGGTTCCTTGTCCCTGTTGCCGTTTGCCTGGTAGCCCTTGTCGCTGTTACGGGAATTATAGGCGCTAGCGTGGGATGGTTCGGCTCCAAGGAGTACACGGTTGGCCTTGCAAACGGTGATTCTATCGTGTATCACTCGGGCAGCAGCGCAGAGGCAAATTTTGGTGATGTAGGCTTTCCCACTTCTTCAAGAGAACTGTCGAACGAAGAATTAGACATTCTGTTTCCAAAGACTTCCGAGCCACGACGCGGTATGGGGATTTTCCGCGAGGAAACCGGAGAATTACTCCGGCTTGAAGGAGAAATCGGAGATGCTAAAGTAATATTCGCAAGTGACGGTTTTCCCGTAAATGACGTTTTGATAGAAGGAAATGAGACATCATCTTCGGTTGACGGAATTCCCGTTACGACAGGATATTTCATCACAGATGCCAACAGCAAAGGAAATCAAACCGCTGTATTTTTTGGAACATTTACACTTGGCCGCACAAATATATACGTGGAATGTGCGGGAGATAAAAACGAGGCGGACAACGTCAGCCGGGTGACTGCCAATTTGATTCTCAGCATCATTGAAAACGGTGAGCCCGATTTGAATGTAATCACCAAGTAAACAAAAGTAAACACGGAAACACTCCCCGCAGCAAATTCAATCCGGCTGTGGGGAGTGCTTTTATGCCCTTATTTCTGCTTCATCAGGTACCCCATATTTTTTGCTTGACACGGCGGCATTTCGGTTGTATAATCTTTTTTGCCGGGTGTAAAGGCAAAAGCTTTACAGCAACACGGAATTTTCAAAGAAGAGGTGGCGGTCTTGGCAAAAAGTATGCAAATCGCGGTGCTGTTTGATTATTACGGCGATATATTACCCGAAAAACAGCGCGAAATCGTGGAACAGTACTACAACCAAGACTTTTCTCTTTCGGAAATTGCACAAAACGAGGGCATTACCCGCCAAGGCGTGCGAGACTCCGTAAAACGGGCGGAATCCCAAATGGTCGATATGGAGCAGCGCTTAGGCCTTGCGGCGCGGCTGACGGAAATGCGGAATAAGGCTTCCGACATCTTAAACGATGTTACGCGGCTGCGCGAGGCCAACGGAAAGGGCAATGCGCGGGAAACCGTTGAAAGGCTGGCTCAGCGCATCGCGGCGCGGGCTAACGCTCTTTTGGAAGGATAACGGAGGGCATTGTACCGGTGGCGTTTGAAGGATTAACCGAAAAATTAACTTCCGCATTTAAGCGGCTGCGTTCCAAAGGCAAGCTTTCCGAAGCAGACGTAAAAGAAGCCATGCGGGAAGTACGGCTGGCACTTTTGGAAGCGGACGTCAATTTTAAAGTAGCGAAAGCATTCACCGCAAAAGTCACCGAACGCGCGGTGGGGCAGCAGGTGATGGAAAGCCTGACTCCGGCGCAGACGGTCATTAAAATCGTCAACGATGAATTGATTGCCTTAATGGGCGGTGAAGCGGCGAAACTGGAAACAGCCAGCCATCCGCCTACGGTGGTGATGATGTGCGGGCTGCAGGGGTCGGGCAAAACCACTCATTGCGCGAAACTTGCCAAAATGCTTCGCGGAAAAGGAAACCGGCCGCTGCTTGTCGCCTGCGATGTGTACCGTCCCGCGGCGATTACGCAACTCAAGGTAATGGGAGAAAAAGCGGGAGCACCCGTGTTTGAAATGGGCAACGCCGACCCGGTACAAATCGCCAAGGCAGCGGTTGCCCAAGCGAAAGATTACGGAAACGATTACGTCATCTTAGATACCGCCGGGCGCTTGCATATCGACGAAGCGCTAATGGAAGAACTCCGGCGCATTCAGGCGCAGGTTGAACCGAAAGAAATTCTGCTCGCGGTGGACGCAATGACGGGGCAGGACGCGGTGAATGTGGCCAAAACTTTCGACGAATCGCTGGGCATTACAGGCGTGGTGCTCACCAAATTGGACGGCGACGCCCGCGGCGGCGCAGCGCTTTCGGTCAAAGCGGTCACGGGAAAACCTATTAAATTTGTCGGCACCGGTGAAAAAACGGACGATTTGGAAGTTTTTCACCCCGAGCGCATGGCATCCCGCATTTTGGGTATGGGAGACGTAATGTCCCTTATCGAGCGCGCCCAGCAACAAATCAGCGATAAAGAAGCGGAAGCGCTGGCGCGTAAATTGCAGGAAGAATCCTTCGATCTTGGGGATATGCTGGATCAACTGCGTCAGGTGCGCAAAATGGGCGATATGAAATCACTGCTCTCTATGCTGCCGGGCGTGGGCGACAAAATCAAAAATGTGGAAGTGGATGAGCGGCAGTTTGACCGGCTGGAAGCCATTATTCTCTCGATGACGCCCGCGGAACGGCAAAGGCCGAATATCATCAACCCTTCCCGAAAACGCCGGATTGCCTTAGGTTCCGGCACAAAAGTTGAAGACGTCAACCGTCTGCTGAAACAGTATGAGGCAATGCGCCAGATGATGAAGCAAATGAAGAAAGGCGGGAAAAAAGCCCGCCGCCGGGGCAGAGCGATGCCGGGTAACTTTGGCGCTTTTTAATTCTATAGCATAACTTGAAAATAACTTGCCCCCCCCGAATATCAAATTTGTCTGTTGTTTTCTCTGCTGTTCGCGCCGCGTTTTGTTTTCGCGGCTTGATATAAAGGCAACCCCGCAATAATCCGCTTGGCGGCATTGCCGCACAGAGGTTCGTTTGTTTTTCGTTGTTACACCGAAGCCAATCGGTCAATTCGGTTTTTACCAAACCGTAGGTAAGCGCCGCTGCGCGCTATGGCATTGGTTTTTCCGACGAAACACCGCACGAAACCTTACGCACGGCAAAAGACATGCGGATATACCGAAGATCTTCATACTCGGGACTTGCCGCCCCGGGTTGAAGCGGGACAAACAACTTATCACCAGATGGAGGTACCGAAAATCATGGCAGTAAAAATCAGGTTGCGCCGTATGGGCGCAAAAAAAGCACCGTTTTACCGCATTGTGGTGGCGGATTCCCGCTATCCCAGAGACGGTCGCTTTATCGACGAGGTCGGATACTACAACCCCCTGAACAGCCCCGCCGAGCTGAAAGTAGACACCGAAAAGGTGCAAACATGGATCAGCAACGGCGCCCAGCCCACCGACACCGTGAAGGCGCTGCTGAAAAGGGTGGGCATATAGCCCCTCATGTGTATAGTCGTCGTGGGAAGTCAACGGCGCGGCACGAAGAAAGGAAGATCGTAGTATGAAAGACCTGTTGAAAGTCATCGCACAAGGCTTGGTGGAACACCCCGAGTCGGTTACGGTCGATCAGGACGAACCGACGGAAGACGGCGTTATCGTGTTCCATCTGCATGTGGCGGAAGAGGACATGGGACGTGTCATCGGAAAGCAGGGGCGTATTGCCAAGGCAATCCGTACGGTGATGCGCGCCGCCGCAACCCGCCGGGATCTCCGCGTTTCCGTGGAAATCGATTGAAAACATCCCCGCTTCCCACTGATAAGCAAAATTTACCGCCGCCGAAATGCTCTTTTTGGCGGCGGTTGGTTTTTCCGCTTGCAGGATGCAAAACAGTCCATGCAATCGACGAGGCGCTTCAACAAAAAAGCCTTGAAAAACGCTTGCCAAACGGCGCCGCATAGGGTATACTGTTTGGCGTAATCCCGACATTTGCCCACCGGCAGTGAGGCAAGGCAAAAAGGAGTGTGTAGCAATGGCAGTCAAACGAATCGCCGTACTTACCAGCGGCGGAGACGCCCCCGGTATGAATGCCGCCGTGCGCGCGGTGGTGCGCACCGGAATTAACCGCGGGCTGGAAGTATACGGCGTTTACCGCGGGTACAACGGGCTCATCAACGACGACATGAAGCCCCTTCACCTGCGCAGCGTCTCGGATATCATCCATCGCGGGGGAACCACGCTTTACACCGCCCGCAGCCCGGAATTTCGCACCGAGGAAGGCATGCAAAAGGCTATCGCCAACTGCCGCGCACACGGAATAGACGGCGTGGTGGTCATCGGGGGAGACGGCTCCTTCCGAGGCGCGCAGGATCTTTCCCGAAGGGGATTGCCGTGCATCGGCATTCCCGGAACCATAGACAACGACATCGCCTGCTGCGACCATACCATCGGTTACGATACCGCTTTAAACACCTGCATGGAATTGGTGGATAAACTGCGCGACACCGCGCAATCGCACGACCGGTGCAGCGTTGTGGAAGTGATGGGGCGCAAAGCGGGTTACATCGCGTTGAATGTGGGCATTGCCTGCGGTGCAACCAGCATATTGGTTCCGGAAATTCCGTTTGATTTTGAACGGGACATCTTGCAGCGGATGCAGCAAAGCTCCAAAACCCATAAAAAACATTTTATCATCATTGTCGCGGAAGGGGTCGGCGGCGTGTTGGAAATGGCCAAAACCATTGAAGAACGCACCGGAATTGAAACCCGCGCCACTATTTTGGGGCATGTTCAGCGCGGCGGCTCCCCCACCGTTTTCGACCGCGTTTTGGCCAGCGAAATGGGTAATCACGCCGTAAAACTGCTGCTTCAGGGTGAGAGCAACCGCGTGGTCACCATTCAGGGTGACCGCATCCTCGATTACGATATTGAAGAAGCGCTTGCGATGAAAAAGACCTTTAATTTGGATTTGTACAACATGGCGCACGAAATTTCCATCTGACAGTACCCGGTATTGGCATTATTCACAGCAAAATCCCACCGAGAGAGTAGCTCCCGGCGGGATTTTGCGATTTACAATTTTACTTTTTCTTAAGCACAATGACCAGGCTTGCGCGCAATGTCTGCCCGGGCGGCTTGCATCTTTTCCGTAATTTAGCCAAAAACCCTCGCGAATACCCAAAAATTTCCCTGCGGTTTTTGTTTTCACTGACGAGAAATCCGATCCTCGCTTTACGCGCAATAAGCTTTGCGCTGCGTTGCCTTAAAGAGCGTGTACCATCCAGAGGACAAGCAGACCGAACCCCACCAAAACGAGAATACAGGGAATCAGAATCACCGCATAGGCGACGAGAGTCATCAAAAGGCGTTCTTTAAAAGTGACATGCTCGTCTTCCATCATCTGCGCAAACTTCCGGTCTTCCTCTTTGGTGGATTTCCTGAGCCGCCTCCAGATCATGCCGTTTACCCTCTTTCGCTGTGCCGACCCACCTTGGGAACCGTGAAAAGATAATTCCCGTTCTCATTCTGTTTGCGCTGCGGAAAATGACAGGCGAGAAAATGTCCGGGTTCGATTTCCGTGAGTTCCGGCGGAATGCGGCGGCATTTGTCACACGCCATAAAGCAGCGCGTATGAAATTTGCATCCTTCCGGAGGACGGATGGGAGAAGGAATATTGCCTTCCAGCAATATGCGTTCTTTTTCCGCGTCGTCGGGATCGGTGGTGGGAATGGAACTGAGCAACGCCACGGTATACGGGTGGCGCGGATCCGAAAAAATCGTTTCGGCCGTGGCCAATTCCACCACATTGCCCAGATACATCACACAGATACGATCCGAAATATAGCGCACCACCGAAAGATCGTGCGAAATGAACATATAAGTCAGATGTTCCGTCTCTTTGAGTTCCTGCAAAAGATTGATAATCTGAGACTGAATGGAGACATCCAGAGCCGACACACACTCATCGCAAACAATGAACTTGGGATTAACGGCAAGCGCCCGGGCAATCGCCACTCTTTGGCGCTGTCCGCCGGAAAACTGGTGCGGATAGCGATTGACCATGTAATCCTGTAAGCCGCATTTTTCCATGGTGGAAAGAATATGCTGCTTCATAGCGTCGGATCCGTGTTTGTAAAATTTATGGGTGAGCGGACCCTCTTCTATGATCTGACCGATGGTGAAACGGGGATTCAGGCTGGAATAAGGATCCTGAAAAATAATCTGCAAGTCTTTGCGCAGCATACGCATCTCGCTGTATTTCAGCCGCGCCAAATCAATACCCTCATCACGCATGGCTTCATATTTTTCAAAATCGGGCGCTTGGCGGCAGGATGCGCGCAGTTCGTCCAAAGACGCATGCACCGCTTCGATTTGCTCATCATACCCGGCAATGGCGTCTTCTATCGGCTTCAGCTTTTTGCCCAGCGCAGCTCTCCGGGACACCGAAGCGCCTTCCGATTCGTAACTCAGATCGTGTTTCTTCGCGCGAAGTGCCGAGCGCTTGGCGCACAGAGCATACAACTCAATCAGCGCCTTGCGACCCTTTTCTTCCGGATCGTACGCGAAAAATCCACCGAGAATCTTCACCATGGTGTTGAGCGCAAGCTGTTCGTCACACCGGGCCAAGTTACGGTTTTGCAGCAGATAAAAATCGCAGTTGTCTTCGCCGCCGGCTTCTTCCACTTTTGCGGCAAGGCCGTTGGCTTTTTCGACCGCCTTTTTGTATTCCGCTTTATAACGTTCCAATTTTTTGAGCGTTTGTGTCACATAGGAAGGGGACATATCCTCCAATGTGGTGCCGTAGTATATGGTATTTCCTCCGGTCGGCGCATAAAGCTGCAAAATCGTGCGCCCCAGAGTGGATTTACCGCAGCCGGATTCGCCGACCACACCGATGGTCTCACCTTCGTAAATATCGAGCGTAATATCTTCGTTGGCACGGACATAAAGCTGTTTTCGCTGGAATATAGAGGTTTTGGCAACGGGAAAGTACTCTTTAAGGTTCGTTATGGACAACAGCTTTTTGGTGGTCTTCACTTTGCCTCGCCTCCTTTTCCGCATAGAAACAGCGAATCTGATGACCGGGCTCGAATTCCTGAAGCGGCGGCTCCTGCTCGATACACCGCTGCGTGCAATATTTGCAGCGCGGGCCGAATTTACAACCCTCGGGCAAATCAAGAGGATGAGGCACAACCCCCGCAATGGGTTCGATTTTTTGCCCGACCGCATTGATGCGTGGAATAGACATCATCAGCCCCTCGGTATAAGGGTGACTCATGGGGGTATCGGTGAAAATGGTGTGCGACGGAGCCTTTTCCACCACCTGCCCACAATACATCACCACCACATCGTCCGCCATTTCATTGATGACGCCAAGGTCGTGAGTGATGAAAATAATGCTGGTTCCCTTTTCCCGCTGCAAATCATTCATCAGTTGCAAAATCTGCGCCTGAATTGTCACATCCAGCGCCGTTGTCGGTTCGTCCGCAATCAGGATTTTCGGGCGGCAGGCCAATGCCATAGCAATCATCACGCGCTGACGCATTCCGCCGGAAAGCTGATGCGGATATTGCTTGATAACCACTTCGGGATTGGGCAGCTGAACATCGGCGAGCAACCGGAGCGCCTCTTTGTGCGCCTGTTTTTTCTTCATGCCCTGATGAATCATAAACGGTTCGCAAAGCTGACGATCTACCGTGAACACCGGATTCAGGCTGGTCATCGGCTCCTGAAAAATCACCGAAATCGCATTGCCGCGGACGTGATACATTTCTTCCTGACTGAGCTGGATGAGATTCCGGCCCTCAAAGATGATTTCACCGGAATCGATATACCCGTTGGCGTCCAGCAACTTCAAAATACTCATGGCGGAAACGCTTTTACCGGATCCGGATTCCCCCACAATTCCGATGGTTTTACCGCTGTCCAGTGTATACGATACATCGTTAACGGCTTTAACAATGCCGCTTCGTGTTTTGAAAAAAGTTTTGAGATGTCTTACTTCAAGCAGGTGCCTGGAGGAAACGGGCTGTGGGGCGGTTTGCGTTTTTTTACCCATTATTTGTCCACCTCCGATTTCGGATCCAGCACATCGCGCAGGGTATCCCCGATCACGTTGATGCAAATGACCACAACGGCTAAGAAAAGTGCGGGGAAGAACCATCTCCACCAATAGGTCTGAATCACCAGAGCGTTGCGCGCACCGTTGAGCATATTGCCCCATGTGGGGCGCGGAAGCTGAACGCCGAAGCCGAGGTAGGAGAGCGAGGATTCGGTGAGCATACAGCCTGCAAAATCAAGAGTGAGGGTAACCAGAATAACGGATACGATATTGGGCAGTATGTGTTTAAAGGCGATACGCCCCTCCTTCACACCCATGCTGCGCGCAGCCGTGACAAATTCTTTTTCGCGCTCCGCCAAAATCTGACCGCGCACCATCTTGGCAAGACCGGTCCAACTGAGCAATCCCAGAATGACCATGATGATAAAAATGCGGACGGTTTCGTTCAAACTGGACGCCTGAAGAATGACCGAAAGAACCAATGCAAAAGGTAAAAACGGGATGGATCCGCATATTTCGGTAAAACGCATCAGGAGCATATCGACCCTGCCCCCGAAATAGCCGGAGAGGCAGCCGATCAGAATACCGATAATGGTGGATATAATCACCGACACCGCACCGATGGTCATGGTCATTCGCCCACCGTTCATCAGGCGAATGAACACATCCCTGCCCATTTCGTCGGTTCCCATGATATAGCCTTTCAGTCCCCAAGAACCTACTAACTTTCCGTCTTTATAGGCGTAATTCTGAAAACCGCTGGGAATCACCGTATCTACCGATCCGGCCTCGGAAAATTCCTCCGGAACATCGCACTGATTGCGGTAATTCTGACCCCATGCATAAGTTCTGCCCTGTTGAGTGACCAAGGCAAAATGACGGGTTCCGGAGGAAACCTGCTTTATGGAATCGCCTTCCGGAATAACGGGTGTCGCCTCTTTCATGCCGGATACAATCAAATCGCCGTCTTCGGTAACCAAAGCAATGGCATTGCCCGTGGCGGCAATATCCACGATTTTCCGCCCGCCAATAATTTCCTCCAGTGTCGTCGAGACGGTAGCCCCGCTTTCATCCGTGGTCACCAAAGAATCGAATTTAGTGGATTTGCCCGAAACATACTTTCCGTTTTCATCAATGGCATAAATACAATCGTTGGTAAACGCCAGCTTAACCAGCTTGGCTTCCTGTTTTCCGTACTTAATCACCGAAGACAGATTGGTCGCGCTCAGGCTGTCGTTGCCCCAAGCATAGACGGTTCCGTCTTTCATGAGAATAGCGGTCATCTGGTTTCCGCAGACCAGTTGCTGAACCTGAGAGGCGTCAATGGTTCCATACAGCAGTTCATCCGGTTCTTTGCGGGCAGCCGCAATCATGGTTCCGTCCAGCCCGTACTGGCCGTGATCATAGGCGCCCCAGCAGTAAACATGCCCATCTTCGCTGATGGCAACACAGTGGTCGGCACCCGCCGCCACATGGATAATTTTGCTGTCTTTCACCTCTTGCGGAATGTTCATCACATTCACGCGCTCTTCGTCGGAATTGTTGGGATTAAATCCCCACATATAAACTTTTCCTTCGGTGGAAAGACCGATGGTGAAAGTTCCGTGCGAGGAAATATCAATCGCGCCGTCTTTCAAATCGTTCGGAACTTTCATGAAGCTCATGGTTGGGCCGACATTGGCGTGAAGCATTTCGGCTCCGGATTCCGTCAGATCCACCGGCTTTATGGCGGAACCAATGAATACAAAAGCAAACATGCCCACCAGCACCACAACGGAAATCATGGCGACGGGTGTGCGGATAAAGCGCTTAAACGCCAATTTTCCGGGACTGTCGTAGCGTTCGTCTCTCACATCTTTGCTGGCGCCCAAGAACATTCGGGTGAGCCAGCCGTGCTTTTTCACAGGGGAAGAGGTTTTGTCTTTACTCATACCGCGTCCCCCCTTATTTATTCACACGAACCCGCGGATCCGCGAATCCGTAAGCAATATCGGTAATCAGGTTGCCGATCAGACCGATCGCCACATAGAACATTTGCAGCAGCAGCACAACTTCAAAATCTTTGTCGTTGAGCGCATTGATATACAACCTGCCGACGCCATTTAACCCGAAGATATTCTCCAGTACAACCGACCCGGAAAATATCCCCAAAAACCAACCGATCACCAGCGTGATGATGGGGATTAGGGCATTGCGGAAAGCATGCGAATAAACCACAACCCGTTCCCGTAATCCTTTGGCCCTGGCGGTGCGCACACAGTCAAGGCTCAGCGCCTCCGTCATGGCAGCACGCACATATCTGGTCATTCCGCCCAAAGAAGAAAAAGTCATTACAATTAAGGGCAGCGCCATATAATACAGTCTGTCTAAAATCTCCGCCCAACCGGTAAAATTGGATCCCGGCGTTTTCATGCCGGATACCGGAAACCACTTTAACACGATGGCGAAGAGCCAGATAAAGATAATGGCCACTATAAAGGAAGGAATGCTGTACCCTACAATGGTTCCGATCTGTATGGCGGTATCTCGTTTGCTGCCGCGCTTAACCGCGCAGAATATTCCCAGAGGAATGGTTATTCCAAGCCCTAAAATAGTGGCGAACACATTGATAAATATCGTATTCACCATCGGCGTCTTCAACACGTCGATGGCGGGTCTGTCGTAAGTATAGCTGTAGCCGAAATTGCCTTGCAAAATTCCGTTGAACTTTCCGTTGATCGGAGCCACACCGATCCAGCCGAGATATCGGACAATAATATTTTGATCGGTTCCGAGTTCTCGTCGCAGTTCTGTCAGTTTCTGTTCATACAACGCCTGCGCATTGGGATTGCCTTTGTACGCCGTCTTGTAAGCTTCCGCCTCTGTCACCGCGCGATCGTAAGGAATCATGGTGTAAACAACGAACATCAGGAAAGAAAGGATAACCATCACAATCAGCATATACCCGAGACGCTTGAGGACATATTTTCCCATAAATAAGCTCCCTTTCTCGGTTTCGGTTGCCAAAGATGCGCCGATCGGTAGGCCTTTTGTTTCCCGGCAGCGAACCGATTCCCCCGTTTATCGGAAACGGGGCAGTCAGTAGAAAGACTGCCCCGTTTGCCAAAAAACGGTACCTTTTCAATCAGCTTGCTGCGTGTCCTTTGATGTTGGCATACAAAATGGCTCTGTCGGGGCCAAAGAACGGAGAGGTTTCAAAGTTCTCGATATTGGCGTTGTACACGTCGTAATAGTAGTTAGAGTACAGAGGAATATCGGGCATCAGTTGATTCCAGCGTTCAATGTACGCTTCCCACCACTGATTGTACTCATCCTCGGTCTTGGCATTGTACACCATGCCGAAGGAGAGATAATCCATACCGAGCTTGCCGCCGGAAGCTTCCATGGCCTCGTCAAAGCTGAGTTTCTCCGCCGTGATGTCATACGGAAAAGCGGTATCATAAGGATCAATCAGCTTATTGACGGAATAATCCGCAAAGGAAGGATCGCTCATCCAGTTGTAAGAATAATCGTACATGGCGGTGTTCCATCCGGTAGCCAGATTATACATGCCATAGGTAGGTGTACCGAGATAACCCATTTCAGGGTCGCGATAAATATTGCCGGTGAGGGTGGTGAAATCGCCGGTGGTCGCACGAATCACCATACCGGCCTCGGCAAGATCGGTGCTGTTCGCCAGCGTGGTGCTAAGCATATCGGTCACGGTGTTGGGCTGAGAACCGAACCAGTTGATTGCGAGCGGCATATAATACTCGCCGTTGATCTCAACCGTCTTGTATTCCACACTGTCGGTGTTGGAAACAGACGCATAAGTCTTGTTTCCGGCGTCGTTGCCGTAGATATCCACCGCGTTCGCTTCTTCGGCGGTCAGTTTCTTGTACCGCACGGCGTCCACGCCTTCCGCTCCGGCCTCAAACGGTTCGCCCTTGGAATTGTAAATCCATCCGCCGTCTTCCAGAACCTTGACGGCGTTGGCGAGCGAGTAGGAATAATCGATGAGTTCGATATCGTCCTGAACCGCTTGCCACATACTGAAATCGGGGCTGTACGGACCGTCAACCACCACGCCGTATCCGCCGGTAAAGTTCTGGGCAAACGCAGTACGGTCGAGCAGATAGGTAATCGCCTGACGAACTTCGGTGAACATTGTCGGGCCGAAATCGCAGTCGAACTGAATCTTGCCGTAACCAGCTCTCTGATAATGGGTCTCTTTAAAGTTGGTATCATCCACAATCTCCAGCGCGGACTTGGTCAGTTCGCCGCCGGTCACGCCCGCAAGCACATCCACGGCGCCGCTCTTGAGCTGATCAAGCTGAGTTTCTTCCACAATCTTGATGTACACGATGGTTTCAATGGTAGGCACCTGGCCCTCAAAGTTGCCCTTGAACTTCGGGTTTAAAGTCAGGGTTGCCTGTTTGGTTCCTTCGTCCCATTCGGAGATTGTGTAGGCACCGGAGAACGGATACTTGGAAGTATCGTAACGATTCTCGCTGATTTCGGCGGCCTTTACATAATCCTCGCCGTTCTTCTCATAGAAGTTGTCGGAGAGATAGCACCCTTCGCCGTCGTCCGAAACCGTCACATCCGCCCCGGTCATCAGGCCGGCGGGATAGCAATCGACGGCGCCGTAGGTGAAAGCGTAATAGTACGGATAATAATCGGTGCTGACGGTGAGTTCAAAGGTATAATCGTCCAGCATACGCACGCCGGAAAAGACCTTTGTACCCTCTGCGGAATCGGGGCCGGTGTATGCGTTAAATTCCGCATATCCCACCAAGGATTGCCCGCCGGTTCCGGGAAGCTGCGCGCCAACGGCCACAGGGCTTCCGAAAGCCAGCAACGGCGCCAGATAGTTTTGCGCGGTGACCGCACTGCCGTCCGAGAATGTCAGGCCTTCGTTGATTTCGATGTGAATGGTATATGTGCCGTCCGCATTTTCGGTTTCGGTATGATTTTTCACCACAGTCTCGTTCCAAACATAATCGCCGGCACGGTTGATTTCCTGTGTGCTGTAACCCGCAGTCAGGCGGTTAATTTCTTGGTCGGAAGCACCCGCGGTACTTCCGCCCCAACCGGGATAGCGGAAATCTCCGGAAAGCTCGGTGATATTGCCGAGAATAACGCGGTTTTCGGGAGTTGCGCCGTTAGGCTCTGTCTGTTGAGGTGTCTGATCGCCCGCTGGATCATTATTTGAGCAGGCAGCAAAAGACAGACACATAGCCACAGCCATAATCAGCGCAATCAGTTTGATTGCTCTTTTCATATCTTTTCCCCTCTCTGGAAAAATTCAATCCGGCCGCCCTCTGCAATCTATGAAAACGGCTCGTTGCATATTTTACCACAGTAAAGTGCCGTATGTCAATATTTGTACACAAATTCGAACCGAAGAAATTGTAAAAAGCGCCGCACAAAAGCCGGCCGGCGCCTTTCCCGCTTATCTGCTCGCTCCTTTTTCGCAATATTTTCCAAAGTTTTCACAAAACAAGCAATCATATGCTTCGATTTTTAGTTTATCCAACGAAAATTTGACGATTCTTCTGTGCCGTAAATTTTTTTTTGCGTTGTCCGAAAATGCAACTCACTCAAAGAAAAATTTCAAAAATCAAAAAAATGAGCTTTTCACAGCCTGTAAGCGATGAAAAGCCCTTATCCCTTATACTCTGCCATTTTTTAAGGCAATGCCGCATAAAGATTGTCGTGCAGATACGAAGCAGATTTTGCGCCAGATGAACTGAAAACCGCAGAGAAACCTTTGTGTATTTGCGAGGATTTTCAGAAAATATGACGGAAAAGATGCAAGCAGATGGGCAGGCATTGCTCGGTAGCCGGTCTTTGTGCGGTGTTGCCATAATCAGCCATAATCACCGGGCAAAGACATGCGGATGAAAATATCTTTCGAACGGGAAAATCGAAAATCAAGCAATACCAAGCGGTTATTTTCCGAGAATTTCCTTTTTTTCGGCATCGAATTCTTCCTGAGTTAGAATGCCCTCGTCCAGCAGGGCTTTGAGTTCGCGGAGCCGGGACGCCATATCCGGTTTCTGCGTATCGGATGACTCGGATACTTTTTCGATGTTTTTCGCCATGGTGTTGCCCACGGCTATCCCGGCACCAAGGCCCGCAAGACCACCTTTTTGCTTGGATGCGTCCCGCATGGCACGGGCGGTCTGATATTGCATAAAAGATCCCATGTCCTGTTTGGCCATGCTGATGCCCGCCTGTTCGTCAATCAGCTTTTCCACTTCTTCGGGCAGGGAAATATTTTCAATGTATACATCGCTGAACTGCACACCGAACGACTGCGCGCGGGCATTAACTTTTTCGCGAACCGCCGCGGAAAATTCCTGATACAGAGAAGCAAAATCGAGAACAGACTCTTCTGTTTCCCCTACCACGGTTGCGAACGCTTCGGATACCATAGAAGCCAAATACTGTACAATGTCATACGTCATGACAATACCTTTGGTGCCGAATATCTCCCGCATAAACAGCGCGGCGTCGGTAATGCGAAAGGCAAATTTGCCAAACGCTCTCACACGAACCATTGCCATATCCCGATCCCGTTTCATCACGGGATTTTTGGTGCCCCATGCATTATCCGTAAACTGCCGGGTGCTGATAAAATACACATCCGCCGTCACAGGCGAGGCAAATCTGGACGAAAACGCCTTTAAATCGGAAAGAACCGGCATATTACCCGTATTGAGCGTATAGGTGCCGGGAGGCAAAACATCCGCTAAACGCCCCGCTTTGAGAAACGCCACACACTGGCCTTCGCGGACAATAACTTTTGACCCCTGACGGATTTCGTTATTGCCGCTTTCCCGCTTATATTTGACCACAATCAGTTTGCTGTTGGTTTCGACATATTCGATAACATCTAAAAATTGATCTTTTACCGCGCTGAATAATCCCATGATGCTCTCCTTTACCGACTTTTGACCGACTCACCCGACAAAACTGCAACCTGCCAAGGGCGCCACCGGCTGCCACCGCACGCCTAAAAACGGCAATCGGCTGTTACAGAATCGGCAGCCCGTATTTATCTTTAAAGTTTCCGGACACAATCAGGATAATATCCGCAAGCCAACCTAAGCCCAGTAAGCCGCACGTCACCAGATACAAAAGACCCATGCCCGTTTTGCCCACATAGAAATAATGCCCGCCGAATATTCCGAGAAGAAGGCACAGGACAAGTGTTGTCGTCTTGCTTTTTGCGCTGACATTATACCCGCGAATCAACTGCGGCTGGACAATTTGCGCCTGAACCACCTGAGGCTGCGCCGCCTTTTTTCGCCTGCCGCCATGAACCTGAGGCTCGGCGGAAGTTTCCTCACGGTATCCGCAATATCCGCACACCGGCTGATCCATCGGTGCGCCGCACATCGGGCACTTTTTTGCCATCCTGAAACACTCCTTTTTCGGGAATTTGGGAAAAGTTCGTTCCTCCTGCTTTATGCGCAGGAGACAGCCGCTTCATTTTGTCTGAATTTCTCGCAAATTTTTCATAATTCCACGCAAATCTCGTAAATAAAGTATATCACGCGAAAAAGTTTTGTCAATCACACAAACGGGCGGGTGTGTGTAAAAATTTACGCAACAACGCACATAGACCGGCTACCGCCTTTGTCGCCAAACGGCCTGCCTCTTTTGACTTCAGATGAAAAATCTGCCTGCCATTTTCGGAACAAACATCTTTCTACGGTGTTGCCTTACAGAATTTGCTCGTCGTACAGCACCCGAAAAAAACTTCCGTCACTCGCTTTTTTTATTTATCCGCGCCGCAGCACTTTTTGTATTTTTTCCCGCTTCCGCATGGGCACGGGTCGTTTCTGCCTATTTTTTGCGCGGCGACTTTGCGCACCGGACGTTTTTTCTGAGTACCGTCCCCGGCCGTGGCCATGGCGGGGCGGCTGACTTGCTCACGCTTCGGTTCCTCTCGGGTACGAATTTCCGCCGTCAGCATGGCGTGAGCGGTTTCTTCGCGAATGGCGGCAATCATTTGATCGAACATTTCAAATCCCTCGATGCGGTACATCACCACCGGGTCCTGCTGCGCATACGAGCGCAGATAGATGCCCCGTTTGAGTTCTTCCATATTGTCGATATGATCCATCCAGTAACGGTCGACCGTGCGCAGCAGTACAACCCGCTCCAATTCCCGCATCAGCTGTTCACCGTAGCGCTTTTCTTTGTCGGCGTACTTTTCTTCGGCAAGCCGGTTCAGCCGGCCGATCAGTTCTTCCCGCTCCAGATCCTCAAGCTGCTGCGGCGTATAACGAAAATCATTTTCGGAACACAGCCACCCGACATAATATTCGCGAAGACCGTCGATATTCCAGGTGGTGTGATCTTCATCTGAAGCAGTATATTTCTGCACGGTAGCTTCTATCGCTTCATGGATCATACCCAAGATATTTTCCCGGACACTTTCCCCGCTGAGCACTTTATCCCGCTGACTGTAAATAATCTCCCGCTGACGGTTCATGACATCGTCAAATTGCAAGACATCCCGCCGAATGCCGAAGTTGCGCTCTTCCATGCGCTTCTGGGCGCTCTCCACCATATTGGTGAGCATTTTGTTTTCAATCGGAGTATCTTCATCGATATGGAACGACTCCATCAGCGTGTGGAACCGATCCCCGGCAAACAGGCGCATCAAATCGTCTTCCGCCGAAAGGAAGAATCGGGACGCGCCCGGATCCCCCTGCCTTCCGGAACGGCCGCGAAGCTGATTATCGATACGCCGCGCTTCGTGGCGCTCGGTGCCGAGAATAAAGAGGCCGCCGGCCGCTTTGACTTTTTCTTCCTCCGGTTTAATCTGTTCGGCATACTTTTCCTCCAACCGACGAAAAGTTGTTCTGGCGGAAAGAATTTCCGCATCATCGGTTTCTCCATAGGCATCCGCCTGCGTAATCAGTTCTTCCGCGATACCCATTCGCCGCATTTCGGATTTGGCCATAAATTCCGGATTTCCGCCCAAACGGATATCGGTTCCGCGCCCCGCCATATTGGTGGCAATGGTGACCGCGCCCGGTTTCCCGGCCTGTGCGATGATTTGCGCTTCCTTTTCGTGGTATTTCGCGTTGAGCACTTCGTGCGGAATGCCGCGCCGTTTGAGCATGGCAGAAAGTTTTTCGGATTTGTCAATGGAAACCGTGCCCACCAACACCGGCTGCTGCCGTTCATGACATTCGATAATTTGATCGATCACCGCACGAAACTTACCCTGCTCGGTTTTGTAAAAACGGTCGTCCAAATCGGTGCGGATAACCGGACGGTTGGTGGGAATTTCCACCACATCCAGTTTATAAATTTGCTGAAATTCCGTGGATTCGGTCATGGCGGTGCCCGTCATGCCGGAAAGTTTTTGATACATCCGGAAATAATTCTGGAACGTAATAGTCGCCAATGTTTTGCTTTCGCTGGCTACCTTTACGCCTTCTTTCGCTTCTATGGCCTGATGAAGGCCCTCGTTATACCGCCTACCGAACATCAAACGGCCGGTAAACTCGTCCACAATGACAACTTCGCCTTCCCGCACCACATAATCGACATCCCGGCGCATTACGCCGCGCGCCTTAATGGCCTGATTGATGTGATGCAATAACGTCACATTGTCCGCGTCCATCAGGTTTTCAATTTGAAAATACTGCTCCGCCTTTTTTACGCCCGCCTGAGTCAGGGTAGCGGTACGCGCTTTTTCATCTACGATATAATCGGCGTTTTCACGAACATCCTGATCCTCTTTGGTATCCATTTCTTTGACTTTGGTTAAGGTGAGCGTTTTGGCAAAGCGATCCGCGCGTTCATACAGATCGCTGGATTTATCCCCGGTACCGGAGATAATCAGCGGGGTGCGGGCCTCATCGATGAGAATGGAATCCACTTCATCCACAATGGCGAACGCGTGACCGCGCTGGACTTTTTCCTTTTGGTATACCACCATATTGTCCCGCAGATAATCGAATCCGAATTCGTTGTTGGTACCGTAAGTGATGTCGGCAGCGTACGCTTCCCGCCGCTGATCTCCGCGCATATCATGGGTAATCAGCCCAACCGTCAACCCCAAAAAGCGATATACCTTGCCCATCCATTCGCTGTCGCGGCGAGCCAGATACTCATTGACCGTCACCACATGCACACCGGCGCCCGAAAGGGCGTTGAGATACGCCGGCATAATCAACGTCTGCGTTTTGCCCTCGCCGGTCTTCAGTTCCGCTATGCGGCCCTGATGCAAAACAATCGCGCCCAAAATCTGCACCGGATAGTGCGGAGTGCCCAGCACACGGCCCGTCGCTTCCCGGCAAACCGCAAACGCTTCGGGGAGAATATCGTCCATTGACGCCCCATCGGCCAAACGGCGGCGGAAAATATCTGTCTGCTCGCGAAGCTGACCGTCGCTCATATTGCGGTAAGTCGGTTCCAAAGCCAATATTTTGTCACACAGCGGACGAATCTTTTTGATTTCCCGTTCGCTGTAATCACCGAAAATCGATTTTATCCATCCCATACAGGCGGTTCCTCCTATTCAAATCGTATCATACCACATCAGCCGCTCGGTGACAATAAATTTTTTGTGAATGAAACGGTTGGAGAGGCGCAGCAAAAGACTTCCCTGCAATGATTTCATACATCCGCGGCATCCTTAAAAAGCAATAAAAGCAATGGTTTTCAAGCTTTAATCGGGCAGAAATTTCGAACAAAGAGCAAGAGCCCTAACTTTGACACGTTTCGCATCAAAATTAAGGCCCCTATTTGGCGGAGAAGGAGGGATTCGAACCCTCGAGACACGTTTAATGCCTACACGATTTCCAATCGTGCGCGCTCGACCAGCTACGCGACTTCTCCCTGCTCTCAACGAATGGTATTATAGCGAACATTTCAAAAAAAATCAACCCTATTTTCACAAAAGGTTCTTTTCTGTGTGTGAAGCGTTTAAGCAAACAAGACAGAAACCGCAAACGCGAAAAAGGCGCCGAAAGTATTGTATACCGGTGAAAAATGTGGTAAAGTAGAACCAGCGCCGCCGCGGCAGGGTGCGCACGAAAAACGCGCATAACCGTTCACCGATCCCGATGCGGTAATGCTTTAACCGGGCGGCGCCGTGAAGCACGAAAAACAATCTCAGCCGGAACAGGAGATGTCAAAATGTCCGAATCCTTTTGCCGAGAACCGATTGATACGGTGGAAAAACTGAATCATGCTCTTGAACGCGTTCGCCGGGCACAAAAGCAGTTCGCCTCCTATTCGCAGGAACAGGTAGATATCATCTTCCGCGCCGCAGCCATTGCCGCCGATCGGCAACGCATTCCGCTTGCCAAAATGGCGGTAAAGGAAGCGGGTATGGGCGTAGTGGAAGACAAAGTTATTAAAAATCACTACGCGTCGGAAAATATCTACCATGCCTACGCGCACACCAAAACCTGCGGAGTCATTGAAGAAGACGAGGCAGCAGGGTACCGACGCATTGCGGAACCCATCGGCGTCATTGCGGCAGTCATTCCCACCACCAACCCCACTTCAACCACAATTTTTAAAACGCTTTTGGCGCTGAAAACTCGTAACGCAATCATCATCAGTCCGCATCCCCGCGCAAAGAACTGCACGGCGGCGGCAGCCCAAACGGTGTTGGAAGCGGCGGTGCAAGCGGGCGCGCCCGAAGGCATCATCGACTGGATAGACGTACCCTCTTTGGAACTGACCAATACCGTCATGAAAGAAGCGGATCTCATTCTCGCCACCGGAGGGCCGGGCATGGTTCGCGCGGCATATTCCAGCGGAAAGCCCGCTTTGGGCGTGGGCGCGGGCAATACCCCCGCCATTATCGACGACACAGCGGATATCACCTTGGCCGTCAATTCGATTATTCATTCCAAAACATTCGACAACGGTATGATTTGTGCATCGGAGCAATCGGTGATTGTGCTATCTTCCGTGTATGAAAAAGTCAAAGCAGAATTTGCCGAACGGGGATGCGTTTTTCTGAATCCGGAAGAACTCGATAAAGTGCGACACACCATCATCATCAACGGCGCACTTAATGCAAAAATTGTCGGCCAATCGGCGCATACCATTGCCGTTCTTTCGGGAATATCGGTACCTCCGAATACCAAAATTCTGATCGGCGAAATAGAGAAAGTGGATCTCTCCGAAGAATTTGCCCACGAAAAGCTTTCTCCCGTGCTGGCAATGGTCAAGGCGACGTCTTTTGACGATGCGCTCAATAAGGCGGATCGTCTCATAGCGGACGGCGGATACGGGCATACTTCGTCCCTGTATATTGATCCCGACCAACAGGAAAAAATCGCCGTTTTTCGCGAGCGGATGAAAACCTGCCGAATTCTCATTAACACGCCATCCTCCCACGGCGGTATCGGTGATTTGTATAATTTCCGTCTGCCCCCATCCCTGACGCTGGGATGCGGAAGCTGGGGCGGAAACTCGGTCTCCGAAAATGTGGGTGTGCGCCACTTGCTGAATATCAAAACCGTTGCCGAAAGGAGAGAAAATATGCTCTGGTTCCGCACACCATCCAAAGTTTTTATAAAAAAAGGGTGCCTGAGTGAGGCACTGAAAGATTTGGCGGATAAAAAGCGCGTATTTCTGGTAACGGATGCGTTTCTTTACCACAGCGGCTGTCTGAACCCGGTGACCCGAGCGCTGGACGAAATGGGTATCCGGCATGCCTGCTTCTTTGATATTGCTCCGGATCCGACCCTCGACTGCGCCAAAGAAGGTGCGAAAATGATGACCTCTTTTGCGCCGGACTGCATCATTGCCATTGGGGGCGGATCCGCGATGGACGCGGCAAAAATCATGTGGGTGCTGTACGAACACCCGCAAACGGACTTTGCGGATATGGCCATGCGGTTTATGGACATTCGCAAGCGAATATACACCTTCCCCAAAATGGGAGAAAAGGCGATGTTCGTAGCCATTCCCACTTCTTCCGGAACAGGTTCGGAAGTAACTCCTTTTGCGGTAATCACCGACAGCGACTCCGGCATTAAATATCCGCTTGCCGATTATGAACTGATGCCGAATATGGCAATCGTCGACACCGATTTTATGATGGGACAACCCAAAGGACTCACCGCCGCCTCCGGTATCGACGCGCTCACCCACGCACTGGAAGCGTACGCTTCCATGATGGCGACCGATTTCACCGACGGCCTTGCCATTCACGCCGCTCAGTTGATATTCACTTATCTGCCCCGCGCATACGACAACGGAGAAAAAGACGTTCTAGCCAGAGAAAAAATGGCGAATGCCTCCACCATGGCAGGTATGGCGTTTGCCAACGCCTTTTTGGGCGTATGCCACTCAATGGCACATAAACTGGGCGCGTTTCATCATCTTCCCCACGGTATAGCA
The DNA here is from genome assembly GCA_964564305.1 of uncultured Eubacteriales bacterium. Taxonomy (GTDB): domain Bacteria; phylum Bacillota; class Clostridia; order Oscillospirales; family Acutalibacteraceae; genus RGIG1959. The sequence goes on along the minus strand of CAZMAM010000019.1, from coordinate 6,342 downwards.
AACGCGCTGATGATCGATGAAGTGCTGCGCTACAACGCCAGCGAAACACCCGCAAAAATGGGGACATTCCCGCAGTATGACCATCCGCACACTTTGGCGCGGTACGCGGAATTTGCCAGTGCAATGGGACTTTCGGGAGATACCGATGAGCAAAAGTTGGACGCTTTAATCGGCGCCATAGATAATTTGAAACAGAAAATCGGCATTAAATCCTCCATAGCGGAATACGGTATTGAAGAAAAAGTCTTTTTGGACACACTCGACGAGATGAGCGAGCAGGCATTTGACGATCAATGCACCGGCGCCAATCCACGTTATCCGCTGATAAGGGAAATCCGGCAAATGTATCTGAACGCTTACTACGGCAATCAGCAGTCAGGGAGGGAAACAAAATGAAATTGGATACGGTAATTGCGGTCCGTCCGCAAAAAAAAGTATACCGCGACGGCGACAGGGCAATCAAAGTCTTTGACGAAAATTTTTCCAAGGCGGATATTCTCAATGAAGCGTTAAATCTGGCGCGAATCGAAGAGACCGATCTGCCGGTTCCCCATGTGTTGGAAGTCACCAAAATCGAAGGAAAATGGGCAATCGTCACCGAATATATCGAAGGAGTGACTCTTTCGTCCCTGATGCGGGAACATCCCGAAAAGGAGGACGAATACCTTTCCCGACTGGTGGATATCCAGCTCGAAATTCACAGCAAAAAAGCCCCGATGCTCAACAATCTCACCGATAAAATGCAGCGCAAAATCAGTCAGGCGGATCTGGACGCCACCTGCCGATATGAACTGCATACACGCCTAGCCGGTATGCCCAGGCACAATAAAGTCTGCCACGGCGATTTTAACCCGAGCAATGTCATCATCACCCCGAAAGACAAAGCGTACATCCTCGATTGGGCGCATGCCACACAGGGCAACGCTTCCGCCGACGCCGCCAGAACCTATCTGCTGTTTTGGCTTGCCGAGGATGAAGACGCCGCAAGACGGTATATGAAACTCTTTTGCCAGAAAAGCGACACCGCTATACAATACGTGCAGCAATGGCTCCCGATTGTCGCCGCTTCTCAATCGGTCAAGGGCAAACCGGAAGAACGCGATCTGTTGCTTCGCTGGGCCAATATCGCGGATTACGAATAAGGATTGCCGCGCAATCCCGAATATTCCGATTATTCCGGGAGCGCACGAACACATCGGATAAAATGTTCTCCGCGCTCCTCAAAATTGCGGTAACGGTCAAAACTTGCCGACGCAGGAGATAAAAAAACTATATCTTCGTCGTGCGCCAATTCATCGGCTTTGCGCACCGCTTCTTCCATGCCGCCGACGCGAAAAACAGGCACGGCCGAATACGCCCGTATCGCCATTTCTATCGCGTCGGCGGTATCGCCTGTCAGTATGGCCGCTTTAACCGTTCTTGCCGCGGCCTCGCCCAAAGGTTCATACGGAATATGTTTGTCGTACCCTCCGGCAATTAAAATCACTTTGCGGTCGAAAGCGTTTAATCCGGCAACGGTGCGGGAAGGACTGGTTCCGATAGAATCGTTATACCACTGCACACCGCGGCGTTCTCTCACCAATTCGCACCGATGCTTCACCCCGCGAAAGGTACGTGCGTATTCGGCCATAATTTCGGAATTGACTTCCCCCCATACGGCGGTGAAAGCGGCAAGGTAATTTTCCAAATTGTGATTTCCGGGCAGCCGAATTTCCGCAGCAGGAAAGATTTCCCGCGTAATGCCGCCCGCAGAATAACAAATCATGCCGTCCTTTCTTAACCAGCATCCCTGTTGCTCGGAAAGCCTCGAAAAAAAGAACAAGTCAGCCCGAGTCGCCTGCGCGAAAGACGCGGCAATCGGATTATCGGCATTGAGTACCGCACGGTCGCCGGGGCGCTGAAAAGCAACCAAATTCCGTTTTGCCGAAATGTATTCCGCCATATCGGTATGCCAATCGAGATGGTTTGGCGCGACATTGGTCACCACCGCTACATGAGGACTTTGGGTCATCATAGTCAGTTGAAAACTGGAAAGCTCCACCACAGCCACGTCGTGTTCGGCAATATTATCGATCAGCGGCAAAAGGGGCCTTCCGATATTGCCCCCCAGCCAGACGGTTTTCCCGGCGTTTTCCAAAAGACCCGCAATAATGGTAGTGGTGGTGGTCTTACCGTCTGATCCCGTTACGGCGTAAATCGGCGCCGGACAGAGAGAAAAAAATATCTCCATCTCGGAAGTCACCGGAATACCTTTTTCCCGCGCCTGCATAAAGGGAGGCAAATACGGCTTCATGCCGGGAGTGCGCAGAATCAAATCCACTTCGTCTAGACGGGAAAGATACGGCTTCCCAAGGCAAAGCTCGGCGCCGGCGCTTTCCAAATCCTCCGCGGTTTTCCCGAGTTCACTTCTCTCGCGGCGGTCACAGGCAATGACCTGAGCGCCATGATCGAGAAATTGCCCTACAACCGGGGTATTGTTTCGTCCGATACCGCACACGGCAACCTTTCTCCCGCGCAGATAATTCCAAAAAGCCTCTTTCGGCCACATAGCCGCCATCCTTTCCCTTTGAGCAACACTATATAAAGCAAGGCCCGTTTCCGCCTATACAACCGTCTTTGTATGATGCTGCCTCAAAGAAGCGTTTTGTTTAGGCATCACCGCACAAAGACCCAATCCCGCGCAAGCCTGCCAAGCGACTTGCGTCTTTTCCGGCATATATTGCAAAAATCTGCCTGCCGCTTTCTGTGCACCCAATTTCTATGCGGTACTCTTGTATTATACGAAATTCACGGCAAAAAGGCAACCGCCGTTTTCATCGCGGTCGGCCTTCCAAACACGAAAGCATGCCACAAATATTTTGCAACGCAAAAGCGTACACAAATGGTAAATTTTTTTTAAATCCTTTTTTCCTTCACTTGCATATTTTTGCGAAAATGCATACAATAAGAACATACCGCCCCGCATACAAGGCGGGCGGTTCCTCTGCCAAATGTGCGCGGCCATTTTTTGTGCGTCATTGTCTTAGCGCTAAATGCACCGCCAATGATATAACCGAGTCGACACAGTGCTTACCGAAATGGCTGTAATGCCCATATTTACGAACGGGAGATGCAAAGCGTTTATGTTCTTTTATGAAGGAATGTCCTGCCCCGTTTGCGGGAAAACGTTCCTGGAAACGGATGACATTGTCGCCTGCCCGGAATGCGGTGCGCCGCACCACCGAGCCTGCTGGCAAAAAGAAAACCGATGTGCCTATGCTGAGGATCACGGGACTCCGCGGCAGTGGACCCGGGCGCAATCGTTTACCGGGGGAGAAGAAAAGACCAACCGCTGCCCAAACTGCGGCGCACAGAACCCCGCTCACGCGGAATTCTGCAGTCATTGCGGCAGAGAACTGCATACCGATACGTGGCGATCTGCCCCCAATCAGCCTCCTCCGAACGGGGCGTATGTTCCACCGATGAACAACGGCCCTTATCCGCCGCCCCCAAACGGAACGTATACGCCGCCAAACGGCAATCCGTATAATCCTTACGGCCCTGGGCCCGGACCGTACAGCGAATACGCACCGTTTCGTTCTCCCTTTGCCGATCCTTGCGGCGGTGTACCGAGCAACGAAATCATCGACGGCGAAACGGCGGAAGATCTCGCAGCCATCGTCGGGCCAAACGCCCCGTATTATGTTCCGCGTTTTTCCAAGATGCACCGGGAAGGATCCCGCGCGTCTTGGAACTGGCCGGCTTTTCTGATTCCTTCCTACTGGCTGATGTACCGCAAACAGTATCTTATCGGTATCCTGATGCTCCTGTTTGAGATGACACAAACGGTAATGATGAATTTAGTGTTTGCGGAGGCCTTGAATCAGGAAAGTTATGCCGCGATGTTCAATGTGATGAACACTATCCTCTCCGGGCCGAACGGAACACTGATTTTGGCACTGGTGATGATGTTCGGCATCACCGAGCTTTTGCTCCGGGTGGTGTTTGGCGTTTTCGGGAACCGGCTGTATATGCGGCATTGCGTATCCCGCGTGCGCAAAGCGCGCTCGGCAGATCCTGTCGGCTACCGCACGCGTCTGCCCATGACAGGAGGAACTTCCATTGCGCTGAGTTTTCTCAGTTATATGTGCGCACAAATTGTGCCCATGATGATCTTGTTTGCCTTTCTGTAATGCGCTGACAATTTCACCGATTACCGCTCTGCGCAAATAACCGCTTTGTGCAAAAAACGAAAAACAAAACATGATCATCGAGAAATGCCGGAAAAGGAAAGGCGGCGGAAAACCGTGTGGGAAAATAACGCATTTTCACAGGGAGTAGAACCCGGCGGATTGCTGAACTCTTCTGCCATACGGGTACTGGTATGTTATATGCTTTCCGGCGTTGACGAACCGATGACCCGCGATACGGTGGTACAGATCATCACCGCCGAAGGAATGGCAAATTATTTTGAAACCGAGGCCGCCATAGACGAATTGATCCGGCTGGGAAACCTGCTTGAAGACGAAGATGGGCGCCTGATACTGACGGCTGTCGGAAAAGAGGCTTCCGCCGCCCTGACTTCCCAAATTCCGTTTACCTTACGGGAACGCTCCGTGGAAGCGGCGCTTCGTCTGCTTGCCCGCCGAAAAAAAGAGCGGGAATACCGTGTGGACATTGAGCCCTTAGAAGAAGGAGGCGTTTCGGTGACCTGTGCCATTGACCGAACAGATCATCCCATGATGTCCGTATCGCTCAGGGTTGCGGACACCATGCAGGCACAGTTGATCAAGGAACGCTTCCTGGACGATCCTGCCTCGGTTTACCGTCTGCTCATTTCTCTGCTGGCAGGGGAGGCCACGGCCAAAACATTCGGCACCCGAACCATTCTGGAATTGCATTATTGAAGGTCAGGTAATATTGACGGTTCCTGTAACAACAACGCCGGTGATAAAGCTTGGTGCATCCCGAAAGGTGCGTTTATGCGTAATCAAGAATTACTCGGCACGGCACAAAAATTAAACGCTCTTGGCGTATACCGAGGATTGCTGAAAAAACCTGCGGTCGGTGCACTGACCGCTCTTTTGCAAACGGGCGGGCAGGAAGCCGACGCCGCATACGGGGAACTTTGCGCTGTTTTGGCAAAATCCCCCGCTCCGCACAGTTTGACAAAAGCCATCGCAACAGAGGTGTTGCGGGATGAAAATCCTTTTACCCTCGCTTGCGCCGGCGGTGCGTTTCCTGATGAAACCTTATGCGCCATGGCGGCGCGGGATCTTTCCGCCCTGTCGCAGGCTTGCGCAATTGCTCCGGACGTCTGCGAAAAAGGTCTTCCCCCGTTTCCCAACGATCCCGCAGACGCCCCGCTGGATAAACCCGATTGGGGAAACTGCCTGAATGAGCTGAAAGACTACCATCAGCAACGCGGATGCGGTGACTTTTCGGTTTACCGGGCATTTCTGTGGCGATCGGGCGCCTGCACGCCGGTGGAGCATCCGGATACGATCTCCCTTTCCGATTTAAAAGAATACACCGTACAGCGCCAAACGGCCATACGCAATACCGAAGCGTTCTTAAACGGTTTTCAAGCCAATAACCTGCTGTTTTACGGCGATCGCGGAACGGGAAAATCCTCTACCGTTAAAGCGCTTCTCAATGCGTATGCCGACAGAGGGTTGCGCATGATTGAAGTACCCAAAGCTTTTTTAAATGAACTTCCGATACTGACCGACCGGCTGGCCGCACTCCCCATGAAGTTTATCGTGTTCATTGACGATTTATCTTTTACCGCGGGGGACGACAGCTTTTCCGCCTTAAAAGCAGTACTCGAAGGCGGAATTGCCGCAAAACCTGCCAATGTGTTGCTGTACGCTACCTCTAATCGTCGCCATTTGCTCAAAGAAAATTTTTCCGACCGGGACGGGGACGATATTCATCAGGCGGATACCATTCAGGAATCGGTTTCACTTTCCGACCGGTTCGGTATTACACTCACTTACCTGATGCCAGATAAAGAACATTTTTTGCGCATTGTGTCCCAAATGGCCGACGACTTGCACTTGCCGGTCAATCGCAGCCTCCTGCTGGACGCCGCCGAGCGTTGGGCTCTTGCCAAGGGCGGAAGATCCCCGCGCTATGCCCGCCAGTTCGTCATCGACTGTCAGGCAAGACTCGCCCGGGGAGAAGCGCTGTGACCCTGCTTTTGCCCTTCTTCCTGCTGCATATTTTTCGTCCCGAGGGTTCGTTCGGTTGGTTTTTTCGTAACCGTAATGACTAAAGCAACACCGCACAAACCTTTTTTTTAAAACAGCCCGCGTATCATTACGCGGGCTGTTTTGCTGAAACGGGATTACCCGAACCAAG